>JAGNKX010000006.1 GCA_017999915.1 Spirochaetota bacterium | reverse complement strand
TCTCACCTGCATGCCAGAACGCGAAAAAGGCGGGGTTGAAGGACCCCGCCTTTTTTATTAAACAGAGACCTACCGGTTTCTACAGCCTACGCTTTTCAACGGCGCCCTCACTTGAAGGCCGTGAAAAACTTTCGCTCATACGCACCATCGGCCACCGCCATGCGGGCATGGTCAACGACCTGCCGACATCCTGTTTCACAAAAATCGACAAAACTTGTGCCGTTCATTCCCCGGGAGTGGCCGTTCATTCCTGGCCTATTGACAGGGTTGTATCATCTTGATATTTATTTATCAGAAACCGTTGTATGTACCGGTTACAGGCCATTTCAACAGGAAAAGTACTGAACAGTAACCTTAAAATTATCTAATCTGGTTATACATGAAACATTACATCAACTGGATCGGTTCCGGCGAGGGAGCAGGATCGCGGATCTATAAACCTGGAGGAGTCTCATGAAGAACACCATCATCATTGCCTGCATGGCGTTAGTTTCTTTCATCGTCGCCATTCAGTCTGCTGCCTATTCAGGAACAGCTGTAGCGGCGATAGATATCTCACCTGATGGAACCGTTGATTTTGGCTCAGTACCGGTCAATTCCAAATCGGACGGGCAAACGTTCACAATAACCAACAAGACTAATGTAGCTGGCTCGCCTGGGGCAGTAACGATTCTGTCAATCAGTGTCGGTTCGGGATTTGTAATTAAATCAACAACCTGCGGCACCAGCCTCGCAAATCCGGGTGACTCCTGCACTGCTGATGTTGTCTTTGCTCCCTCTGCCGAGAGCAATTACTCTGAAAGCTTCACTGTTCAAACGGATCGAGGCACATGGTTCGCCACCATAACCGGCACCGGGACCACGCCTGAATCGAATACCGGCAATACCGGCGCCGCCCTCCTTCTTTCCGCGCTCAGCAAGGACGACTCTGACGGGTGCGCCGCGAACGCAGCAACCGGCGGGACGGGCAAAAAGTTTTTCGGCCCTTCTGCCCTTGGCCTGATTGCCCTCATGGGCCTGGTGCTCGGGACTGCCAAGGTACGGCGCCGCATGAAAAGGAAATAATCGGCGCCCCCACGCTGAATGTGCGGTCGTGGAAAACATCAATCTATCTTTATGTATGTTTCCGAAACCATAGTAAGACAAAAACCAATGTACTACATAATAGTTTAAGTCCCGTCTCACCTGCATCATAGAACACGAAAAAGGCGGGGTTGCACGACCCCGCCTTTTTTTATCATCTATTTTATTATGAAATAATTTTTGTTCCAATCAATATATCTAACCAAGCTGCTTCACCGGCTTGCCTTCGATATATCCCCGATACCCCTGCGGTGCCAGTTGAAATCGCGGAGCATCCTGTTCAGCCCAGGAGAAACCATACAGTTCCGGATTATATGATTTTATTATTTCCCACAAGCTGTAGATAGCATCCTCGAATTCTTCGTCATCAAAGGGTGGTCCCTGGAAGATCATCATTTTACACGGTTTAAGATCGATGATATCGAATCCATCCGGTACCTTGCCTGAATATTCAACCGGGACTTCCACCCCTTGCGCATAGTGGGACGTTCCTGTTTTCATCATATTCGAAGGCAGCCATACTCCCATAGGCTCATTGAGAGCCTCCTTAACGCTTATCAGCATCCCCCACACATCGCACCCGACCTCATTACAGTATTCAAAATAATCAGTTGCCTTGATCCCTCTTTTCAAAATCATTTTCCTGGCTGGCCTATCAACCACCTGAACGAAAACCGTCTGTACCGGCTTGCCATCTCTCTTAACTGAACTTCCATTGTTCATTTCCATCTCCTTTTTTAGTTTATAGCGGTAGGCATCTTTAATCTGATAAGGAATAAAGAGTTGAACGGGGGGAGTATGTGTTTTGTAATCGGAAGGATTTATCCCGAACTGCCTTGAAAAGGCCCTCGTAAATCCTTCATGGGTATCGAAAACATAATCAAAAGCAACATCTATCACTTTTACATCTTCATCCCTGAGTTTAAGGGCCGCTTGAGACAGACGAAAAGCCCGGATATACTCAAACAGGGTTTTTCCCATAAGCTCCTTGAAGATCCTGGATGCGTGCCATGGCGAAAATCCGCATGATCGGGCAAGATCGTGCAAGGTTATGGGATCATTGATGTGAGATTGGATGTACTCCTGCATTTTCCCCACCGCTTCAACTTTTTCGCTTACCATACATTAATCCTCCGATTGGGAAACAATACATGAATTAAAATATCTTTTCTTGACTTCAGTTGCTCAATCACAGATTTTTTAATAAATTATATGAAATTCTGACAATAATTTCGATTCAAATACATCCAATTCAAATTTACAACTTCCCATATGCCATTCATCACAGAGGATAATCATTATATCAGGTAACATGATATCATTTTTTTACACCAAACAATGACATTCAACAACGAAGTGCCCAGCAGTTTAAGTCCCGTTTCACCTGCATCATAGAACGCAAAAAGGCGGGGTCACGATCCCGCCTTTTATATTTGCTCTTTAATTTAGATTCATGCTTGATATGCTATTCCCATCCGTTGGGCCATGCTATGCAATTTTTTATCATTGGTCCACAGCATGAAATCCGCAAGTAGAGATGAGGCGAGAATATGGATGTCTATGAATCCTATTCCCTTCCCCTGAAGTTTATTTATTTCAATAAAATGTAATAATTCCTGAAGGCTTATTTCAGGTGATGAATCGAGCGTTTGCAACAGGTTCAGGATCTCTTCTCGGTTTTTGATAGTCCCGCATGCGAGTTCCCCGACAATAAAAGGATGAATTGCCACATCGGAATTGTTCAGGAGTTCTGCCAACCGGGGATGGCCCTTTCTGAAGTGTTCGATCCATACGGATGTATCAACGAGGACCATGGGATTAGAATTTGTTCCTTCTTCTCGGCACCGGAGTCAATGACTTCTCCGTCCCGCCGAGTTTAGCAAGACGCCTGCTGTTCTCCCTCTTGATAAGGGCTTCGAGTCCAAGGCGGACAAGAGTCGTTTTTTCCTCTATCCCGGTGAGAGCCGATGCCTTCTTGATCAATGAATCGTCAATATTTATTGTTGTTCTCATATGTAATAATGTGCATATTTTATGCATATTAGTCAAATAATTTTTTTTATGAAATATTTTGTTATAAACCAACAGCGTTCAAATTCCCATATCATGAATTCCAGCAAAATCTCATTAATATGAGGTATCGAAAATCGTCCCCGATTGCCTGCATGCCTGAACGCGAAAAGGCGGGGCTGAAAGACCCCGCTTTTTTCATTTTCAGATAACCAATCATTTTTACTAACAACTCTATATAATAGAAAAGAACGGGCCTTCATCAAAGATCCCTGCTGGATAAAACATTTTTCAGTAATCCTTGACATTTATATTTTTATAAGTTACAATAATAAATAACATTTTCTGGTTTCAAAATTAATCATATGAAACTTCAACGTTTAAAATGGATAATGATTGTTACCTTCGTTGCAATTTCTACCGTGCCCCTGCTGTGTCTTGGCATTGTTATCTATATTAAAGGCCAGACATTAATACGGGAAAATGTCGCGAGTCATTTTACAACTATCATTGACGGCAATTCTCTTGTAATAAACCGTTTTACAAGTGAACGCGAAGCGGATATGCGACTAATGGGAAAAGTGGCCCTTGAGGACAATTATAACTATAACAGCGTTTATAACAGACTCCAGCGTATTATGGAGGCATACGGCGTTTATCATGCTATAATAATTTATGACAACCAGGGTAATTTATTATTCAGGATAGAATCAAAAAAAGGCTCTATAGATATTAAAACGCTCGATGTGAATAAAACTGCTGCCCATAAAATCAACGAATGCATTTTACCATGTTACAATAGATCATATGAAGATAACTGTGTAGCGCTGTCTATGCCTATAACTGACAAATCAAACACACTGCTCTACAGAATGATCGGTATAATTGATTTCGACGCAATAAATAATCATTTAAACAATGTAAGTTTTGGAGAAACCGGGTATTTAACTCTCACAGACAAGGAAGGCAATATCATAAATCACAAGGCCGGAAGATCAAGGCTTAAAGCAGTGAAAATATCCGACAAAGTTAAACTGCTTAAACAAGGCGAATTCATATCGGGAGAATATATTGATGAAAAAGGGAACAGGTATTTTCAAGCGACAAAAAGCATTAACCGTTACGGCTGGCTTCTCACGGTCAGGCAGGATAGCGATGAAATTCTTTCCAGGGTGAATACGCTGCGCCTGTATATGCTTTTGTTTATTGCAGTAAGCTTTATAATCGCGGGCGGGATCGGCTATTTTGCCGCAAACATGCTGATCAAAATGCTTCAAAAATCATATGACCATGAAAAAGAGCTGGAAATGATGATTTTGCAAAACGAAAAACTTACATCCATGGGGGTAATAACATCGGGCATCGCGCACGAATTGAACAATCCCCTTGCCAATGCTCTTATCTATACGCAGTTATTATACGAAAAATTAAAAGAACAATACCCTTCTGATGATCTTTCATCAATGAATATTGCCGTGGAAGAACTCACACGGTGCGGTGCGATAATAAAAAACCTGATGAGCTTTTCCCGACGTTCATCACTTGAATTACAGGAAGTTGACATAAATGACATTCTGAAGGGCCTGGTGAAAATGACAGAAAAATATTCCAGGGAACATGGCGTTTCGGTATTCGTTCATTTTCAGGAAGACCTGCCGAGAGCGCTTTGCAATGAAAGCGTCGTTCACCAAGCGATGATGAACATGTTTACGAACGCCGTTGAGGCAATGAAACACGGGGGGACCTTGAAAATCAAGACATGGTTTACCACGGTCACGAATATGGTAAAAATCGATATTCAAGACAGCGGAACGGGCATACCAAAATCAATAATCGGAAAGATCTTTGACCCGTTCTTTTCCACAAAACCCAGCGGTGAAAGGACCGGGCTGGGACTCTATATAAGCTATGAAATGATAAGAAAAGCCGGGGGGAATATACGCGTTATCAGCAGCGCCGTTGAAGACGGCGATGATTGCGGCGTCAATACAGGGACGACCTTCACCATTGAGTTGCCCGTAGTTAAGCAGGAAGGATAGATTCAGGGAACAGTGATATGAATAAAAGCATACTGATCGTGGAAGATGACCCGAGGCTCAGGGACGCCCTCTGCAAGATAACAGCGAAAGAAGGGTATCAGCCGACCGGGGTGGAAAGCGGCGAAGAAGCTCTGGAGAAAGCAAGCGAACATGTATTTGCGCTGGTAATTTCAGACCTGAAATTGCCGGGAATAAGCGGCATGCAGGTATTGCAGTCAATACGGTCGGCGACGCCGGATACGAGCATAATCATCATTACCGCCTACGCCTCCGTTGATACCGCCGTTGAAGCCATGAAGAACGGCGCGGAGGATTATATGGTAAAACCCTTCAGCCTCGACGAAATACGCATCATTATCAACCGGGTCATGGAAAGAAGAGGGATACTCATCGACAACGCACTCCTGCGCGAGCAACTGAAAGAAAAATATTCTTTTGACAATATCATCGGCAACAGCGAGCCGATGATTGAAGTCTACAAAATGATAAATAAAGTAAAGGATGCAAAGGCCACCGTGCTGGTTACAGGTGAAACGGGAACCGGCAAGGAACTGATCGCGAGGGCACTTCATTATAACGGGGCGCGCCGGGAAAAGCCGTTCATACCGGTCAACTGCTGCGCGCTGACGGACTCGCTGCTGGAAAGCCAGCTCTTTGGTTACGCCAAGGGGGCCTTCACGGGCGCACTCAAGGACACGCCGGGGCTCTTCGAACTGGCCGAGGGAGGAACGATATTTCTCGATGAAATAGGGGACACCGGCGCAAGTTTTCAGCAGGCGCTACTGCGGGTCCTGGAAGGGGGTGAGATCCAGCCGGTGGGCTCGGCTGAACGGAAAAAGGTGGATGTCCGCGTAGTGGCGGCTACGAACAAAGACCTGGAAAACACCGTGAAGGAAGGAAAATTCCGCGAGGACCTGTTTTACCGGCTCAATGTAATCACCATACCGATTCCCCCGCTGAGAGACAGGAAAGACGACATCCTTCCGCTTGCCCTGTACTTCATGACTAAATACTCGAAGGAAAACAGCAAAGCCGTAAATGAAATAACGCCGGAAGCAAAATCAATTCTCGAATCATACCAGTGGCCCGGAAACGTGCGGGAACTTGAAAACACCATTTCAAAAGCGGTGATATTTGAATCCGGAAGCCGTCTCACGCCGGATACCTTTCCGGAACGGATGCGGTTGCCATCAAACGAATCGCCCATGTCCGGCGAAGACCTGATGACCCTTGAAGAGGTGAGCCGCGCCTATATAATAAAGGTGCTTGAAATGACCGGCGGGAACAAGGCCAAGGCGTCCGAGATACTAGGAATAAACAGAACTTCACTCTGGAGGATGATACAGAGGCTTGGCATAACTGAATAAATCCATCGCACTGGCGTGATGCATAAAGCAACGACATGTTGTATTATGCATCATAAAAACTATTTTATTGTTAAACCCCTCCATTTTGATTTCCTTCCTAATAATCTACAAATGCACGTTGTGTATCAAATATTGGCATACCTCGCATAATTCCAACTCACTCCAGCCCATAAACGATGAAAATGACTCATAAATATCAAAAGGATTAATAAAATCATTACTATCATTTTAATGGCATGTTACTTGCGTTATATAATTCATAGAAGCGTTACCATGGTCAATGCAAGCTCTATGATGAGTTTATAATATATGATGGGTGCTACTATCATGAAACTGAAGATGTTTATCATAATGGGAACCATCCTGATTGTCGGACTTATTTTCACGGTTTGGGGACTCCTTTTATCAGCGGGGCAGGCAAGCCGCCATGAAAGAAAGTTATTCAAAAAAACTTAATATCCTGAATACGTGGAAGTTAAATTGCGTCTGGAAAAGTGAATTTTGCCACAATCAGGTATAACAAAAATATATAACTGCTTAAGATGAAAAAGGCATGATATGAACGAATTCTATCTCGGTAATCTGCTGGATTGGGGGATTGTTCTTGATAAACTCGAGGCCATTAAGAAAGAGGGGATGCTCGATAAAATACAAGATGAACTCATACGAATACTAAGATACAAAAAAAACTGGAAGCTTGTGGAGGCGGTACTGGAATGCGTTCATGAAATAAAGGAGCCATCGGCTATTTTAATCGAAGAGGTATTTAATACGGCAATGGATTACCAGATGTGTCTTGATACGCGCGTCATGGCTATACATTCTTTAGGTAACGTTTTGATGGAATTGAAAAAATCAAATGAAGAGGCATCCGTGAAAAAGAAGCAGCTGTATGTCGCGATGCTGTACCGACTGCTTAACACGCCGCAGCCTCCGATATTTCATGACGCCATCAGCAAGGTGATTTTTACGCTGAAACCGACCTGAGGGCCCGAGGAGAATAAGCTTGGATCAAAATATTGATATTTCCCGATGTGTGAATTGCATACATTTCATTTCTCGCGGTATCGGGTACGTCATATGCGGCTATTGGAAATACAAAGCGCAAATGGCCACATATTTCAACGATGTGGACAGAACGGAACATGTAGTTGATTGTCCCGGACGATATGATAACAGCACTTTATTATACGGAGCTCGACATGGGAAAAGCAGTGGAACACATCAGGAGGGATCATGAATATATATTACGTAGACTGGATATCCTGCAGCATATATTCATGAAATCCGAACTCACGGTGATAATCAACAAGAAGGACCTTGCAGAATGCGTCAGGTTTCACGCGATTTTTACCGGAATGTGCCATAATGGAAAAGAAGAGGCCATCCTTTTTAAAAACCTGGAGGCCAAAGGCATTGATATAGTTAACGGCGACATCGGAAATCTCGCCGCAGAGCACAGGATATGCAGCAAATTCATCAAAACTTTGCAGGATTCATTGACCGACAATCCGTACGAGCTTCTCTCGCCGGAATTTATTACGGGAGTCGTCGGGTTTATAAATCATATAGAATCACACATTAATAAGGAAAATACGCTACTGCTTCCAATTATTGATCATTTCTTATCACATTCAGAACAGGAGATGGTGTGTGAACTGTTTAACAAGTATGAAAATCATATCATGGAAAAATATGATAATAAGGATATAATAGCCACTATTGATTACCTGATGAGAAAATATGCATGAAAAGAATGAAGAATAAAACACGCGTCATAATGAACAAAAGGCGGCTCAGGCGGTATGAGTATTTCTGCCGAGACCGCGAGGAAAAGAATTCAACAAGCGAGGTCAGTATAATGAACACCAATGAAATAATGATAACGGGCTTCGATTACGGACGGATCATGAGCATGATTGACCGGTTGAGAAACACCTTTTCGAAAGAGCAGAAGGAAAACGCGGACAGGCTGGTAATGGAGCTTAAAAGGGCGCAAAGGGTAGATTCATACGATATCCCCCACGATTGCGTAACGATGAATTCAAGCTTTGAGATTAAAGAAGTTGATGAATCCGAAACAAGAACACTTACACTGGTATTCCCCGAGAAAGCGAATATTGAGGAGAACCGGGTGTCCATATTGTCGCCCGTGGGCACCGCCGTATTGGGCTACCGCGTGGGTAACGTGATACATTGGAAGGTCCCGGCGGGCGTTAAAAAATTTATCATCACCAGGATAATATACCAGCCGGAAGCCGCCGGTGATTACCAACTATAGTCGCTATTAGACCCAAGTAAATTTAACATATTGTTTCGATAACGGCAATTGTGCGTCTTTAATCATTTCGCGGAGCATCAAAATGTTTAAGGATACATGTTCATGGATGTAATTCTGAAACATAAGGAATCGGGAGCATTAATTCCGACGATCATCCTTCACCAGACATCCCTGTGGAGCTCGATAAAGTCACGGCTCGGATGGATTCCCTGTGCCTTTGACATAATATCAAGAAACGCAGAGGGAGACATTCTTGTTTTGGTCCATAGAATTAACCAGGACAGGTGCATGGCCTATGTGCCGCAGGGGCCGGAAATAGCGCCGGAAGAGGAAGTGAAAGGATTATTCCTTGAATCGCTTTCATATGGACTTGCCAGACATCTTCCCCGGAATTGTGTTTTTATACGGTATGACCTTCCATGGGAAACACCCTATGCGCACGACCAAAGCCGCTATGACGCCGATGGCCGATGGCAAGGATGCCCAGAACCGCATGTTAGAGAAATGCGGATGAATTTTAGCACCAGGTACTGGAACATACGGAAGGCAATAACCGATATTCAACCGCCTGATACGGTTATCATAGATTTAACCGTGCCGGAAGACGAGATACTCGGCAGGATGAAATCGAAAACAAGATATAATATCCGCCTGGCCGAAAGAAAAGGGGTCATCGTGATGGAATCCGGATTGGAACGGCTCCATGCCTGGTACAGGCTTTATCTTCAAACCGCCGGCAGGGCTGGCTTCCAAAGACATAGATATGAATATTTCGAAACCATGTTTGAAGCAAACCAGGAGAATCATAATTCGGCATCAATACATCTGCTCATCGCCGTTGCGGACGATGAGGTTGTTGCCGGCAACATAGTATCGATAAGTCACCGGCGCGCGACATTCCTGTATGGCGCTTCAGCAAATAATAAAAGAAATCACATGGCTTCATATGCCCTACAGTGGGAAACAATACGTTTTGCCCGCAAAAAAGGATGCATAGAGTATGATCTATATGGAATATCGCCCGTCGAGGATACGGCTCATCCGCTGTACGGACTATATCGTTTCAAAACCGGCTTTGGCGGGCGCGTGCTGCACAAGCAGGGATGCTGGGATTATCCGATAAGAAAGGAGGAGTACGCCATCTATCGGGCATCTGAAAATATAAAAGGAATATTTCATCAATAAAATTTTCAAAGGTCACTGATAGCAACAATAAGAGAATACGATCAAGGAACATGAAATGGGGATAGCCGTTGATCACATCAGGGAAGATCATGATTATATCATGAAAAGCCTGGGAATTTCACAGAAGATATTCATGAAATCGGAAGATTCGGAAATAATAAATAAAATCGACCTTTCTGAATGCATCAGATTTAACGCGATATTCACCGACATGTGCCATAAGGGAAAAGAAGAAACAATCCTTTTTAAGAATCTCACAAAAAAAGAAAACGGACTCATCAAAAATGAGATAGATACTCTTACAGCGGAACACAAGCTGTGCAGAATATATATCAAGAACCTGCAAAATTTATTTCCGGAAAATCCTTATGAATTGATCTCCCCAAGGTTCATAACTAGTTTTGTGGGATATATCAACCACATGGAATCGCATATTGAAATGGAGAGCGAGAAACTATTTACCATTATAGATCATTATCTTTCGGATTCGGAGCAGGAGAATGTTTGCATTCAATTCGACGAATACGAGAAATACGTTATGGAGGCATGCGACACCAAGTATATCAAAAACAGTATTGATTATCTTTTTAAAAAGTATTCATGATGTGGATTAGATGAATATATTTTTCCATGATTAGCAATAAGGGATAAAGCAATGGCACCCAGCAGCGAGTTATTAATAACCAGGTATGATTATGGGCGGATAATGATTCTTCTCGGCCATTTACAGAATACACTTTCAAAAGAACAAAAAGAAAATGCTAAAAAATTAAGACAGGAATTGCACAAGGTGCGTACGGTTTCCTCAAGGGAAATCCCGTCTGATTACGTTACCATGAACTCGATATTTGAAATAAAAGACAATGAGGGAATAGAATCGAGAGTCTTGAATCTGGTTTTTCCCGAAGAAGCAAATAGTGAAAAGGATATCGTATCGATACTGTCCCCGATAGGAACAGCCGTTATAGGGCGCAGGGTCGGCAATGTCATAAACTGGACCTTCCCGGAAGGATTAAAAAAGTTTGTAATCATCAATATGATATATCAGCCGGAAGCGGCGGGGAATTATAATTTATAAGGAAAATGATGGTAGTGATGAATGTTGATATTTGTTCGCATCATTCATGTGGCAGCTTCCTTACGGTAGAAGATATCCGGACCGCAAGCGGCGGTTATAGCACTTAACATGCGCAGGAGACACTGTTATAGTGTACACGATTTTGGAAATTATTCTACTTGCGACGATTTGCAGGCTATGGCACAATACGAAGGATACGGCAAGGTAAAATATCCAAAGCAAATAACAATGACGGAGGTATACATGAAACCAAGAGGTCCATTGATGACCGAGCACAGGCTCATTGAAAAAATGTTAAATATTACAGGGAAAGAATTGGATGTCATTAAAAAAAGCAATATATTGAATCCAGTGTTCATTGATACTATTGTAGATTTTATTAAAACATATGCAGACCGGACGCATCACGGGAAAGAAGAAGAAATCTTATTCACAAAATTAAAAAACATAAATCTCGGCGCTGAAGATGAGAGAATGATGCGGGAATTGATTGATGAGCATGCAGTTGCCAGAAAAATGGTGAGTCGACTAATTGAAGGTAATAAAAAATATGCCGACGGAGATTCTTCAAGCATCAAAACTATTACAGATACATTGTCAGATTTAATTGTTTTTTACCCGCCTCATATTTTAAAAGAAGATAAAATATTTTTCCCTAATACTGAAAAATATTTCTCAAATGTTGAATTGGATGAAATGCTGAATGACTTTTGGGAATTCGACAAAAAGATGATTCATGAAAAATACAACGCTATTTATACGTCACTAAAGGAAAGGCATGAATGACATGGACAACAAGGAAAAACATGAAGATTTACTCGCGGATTTCTACCGCATGCTTCTTGAAGCGGAGAGAGCGGGCGTCAAGTCTTTGAATGAAATAATGCCCTTGATTGAAGATGGCGATCTTAAATCTCAGTTGCTGATCTATCTTCGGGATGAAGGTATGAATTGCCAGATTTTAACCAACCTGATAAAAAATCTCGGACAGGATCCGGGAGAAAGGACAGGCGATTTTATTGATAAAATCAGGGCTCTTGATTCAACAGATGAGAAGCTCAAGCTCCTGATAAAAGGACAGGAATGGGTTGCAAAACAGATCAGATATAACAGGGAATTGATAAATTCTGCCTCCAGCATGTTATTTGTTGAGGCGATAAAAATACAACACGAAAAAAATGTCGACATAATGAAACAATTGCTTCAAATTAAGAGCCAATAAATAGACTTATTGCGAAACTGCGTTTTACGCTAGCAGGCAAGCTCTGCGGGGGGCTTTTAAGGGGCTTCGCCCCTTAATCACGGAAAAATGAATAAGATATGTAACGAGTTAAATATTAAATAATTCAGATTATAAAAATGAGGTGACTATGAAAAAGTATGTATGTTCAGTTTGCGGTTATGTATATGATCCGGAGATAGGGGATCCTGATAATGGCGTAAAACCAGGAACTAAATTCGATGATCTTCCCGATTCATGGGTATGCCCCGTGTGCGGAGCAAGTAAAAGCGAATTTGAACCTGCGAAATAAGTATTATACATATAAGCGACATTTAAGCCCCGCAGGACCGGATTAGGTGGAGGGATTCATGCCTCTAAGGCAGCATTAATCAATGAGCATGGTTATACATGGAGTATATATCATAACAAAGGAGTAATGGCATGGACGAAATAAAACATGTCTACCGATGTTCCGCTTGCAATGCGCAAAAAGAGTATAAAGAGAATGAATCAGTCCCAATATGTTGTGACAAACCCATGATCGTTCAAACTCTGCCGCAATGCACGACAACGACCCACCCGGAAATGGCGCGTAATTATGACGAGGACCAGCCCTGTGACGACGGGAGGGGGAAGCAGTAAGGGAACAAATAATAACGAGTAAACCTGACAGTGGAAATTGCCGATCACATTATAACTTATACAGGATTTTAAACAGACTTTTGTGTTGGGTGACCGCGCATCCATAAGTGTTTTATTCGAACATTGGAATGTTTATGAAAAATATCAAGGGAACTATTTACACTGTAGGACATTCAAACCGTACAATAGAAGAGTTTATTGAAATTCTCAAAACATATAAAATAAAACAGGTCGTGGACATCCGCTCCATCCCCCGATCAATGCATAACCCACAGTTTAACAGGGACGTCTTTGCGAAAATCCTTCGAAACAGACATATTAATTACAGGCAGATGAAAGACTTGGGAGGATTCAGACATGCACTTAAGGATACCATTAATAAGGGATGGAGAAAACCATCATTCCGGGGATTTGCGGATTACATGCAAACGGGCAAATTCGATGTGGCTCTCGAAAAACTGATAGCCCTCTTAGTAAATAAAACCTCTGTATTAATGTGTGCGGAATCCGTACCCTGGCGATGCCACCGTTCATTAATCGCCGATGCATTAACAGCCAGGGGCGTAGTGGTGAAAGATATTTACTCTAAAGCGATCGTTAAGGGACACTCAATGACATCATTTGCCAGGATTATGGCAGGGAGAGTATATTACCCGGAAGAGCATGTTGCCATGGGCGATACTTCAAAAAAAGTATAAATGGAAAGGCATTATGCAAGAGAAAACAGCAAAGAATAGATGTAAACATCAGAGAAATCACTTTTTTCGTGCCGGAGCAATTACCTTGCGAATCAGGATGATCGCTTCACGGCCTTCCTTCACAAGACCCAGCCGGTAATCTGAAATTCTCCATCTTGTGATCAGGAGCCTCATTATTCCCATGACCATCCATGCAAGCTGTTTTGCCGGTACATCAGATCTAACCTCACCGCGACGGACTCCTTCCTTGAGGATCTTATATATGCGTTCATGCGTGAGCTTAATAATGGTCGTTACTTCATGCGATAACCTGCGGTCATATCGGAACAGGTCCTCGGAAAATATGACAATTGAAAGGGCGGGCTGCTTTTCGAAGCCTCTAAACATGCCCGTGTAGAATGTTTCAATCGCATCGACCGACGAGACAGTTTCATGCTCCGATTGCTTGAAAAGTTCCTGCAGATTGCTCCCGTACCTGACAAGAATCGTCATGAGTATGTCGAATTTCGATTTGAAATGACGATACAAAGCAGGCTCGCTTACTTTAACAGCGTGTGCAAGGTTTTTGATGGTCATGCGCTGCATACCGTAACGGGCAATGATGTCAAGAGCATCGTCCAGTATCTCATGTTGCCTCAGGGTCAATTTTTTCATAACGCCTCCGTGTTAGTAAATATTAACTAATTATTTAAAAAAGTCAATACTTTTTCTTGCCGGGGCTTCAGGTGTGCGCTATATTATATATGGAAATGAGATGCAAAAGATAAAAGGAGGCACATCATGAATACCATTAAAAACATCCTGGTCGCGACGGACTTCACCAGCTCCTCACGGGCCGCCCTTGACGAGGCGGTTGCGCTGGCCGAACAAGTGAAATCAACCGTATATGTAGTACATGCTGTGGATAAAATAGAAGAATGCGCCGTGGATTATTGCCTCAGCGAAGAGCAGGTCGCGGGAGAGAAAACTAAGCTGATAAATGAAGCCCGCAGCAAGCTGGATGCCGAAATAAATAGGTTAAGGAACCACAAGGGCGTAACCATTTTATCCGATATACGCTATGGCAAGACAATTGATGAGATTTTACAGGAAGAACGCGAAAAGAACATCAATCTGCTTGTCATTGGGCCGCATCCAAGGAAAACAGCATGGCAGAGGTTCAGGACGCATCTCTCAGAAAAGCTGATAGAACGTTCCAACTGCGATACGCTCGTTGTTCATACCGCTCTACAGTAATAACGGGCACGTCCCGCCAATGAAACAAGACGCTGCCCCTGTCGGGCAGCGTCTTTCATCTCCCGATACGAATCGCAGCACAGCGCTGGTATCGGTTAATCGTTTCCCGCGTTCATGACGACCGGCTCATTTTTTAATAAATGAAATCCAGATCCCACGGGCCAGGAAGGCAAAAAGGCAGAAAGCGCCCAGCACGAAAATGATATCCGGCCCCATCCTGAGCCATGAAACCGTTCTGATGAAATCTCCGCTCGCTATTTCCGGGCTCCGCGCGTACCACATGCCCTTGCTCACCGCGTGGTAGAATTGATAAAAACCGGAGGGGATGAGGCTTATAACCGTCATGAGGAATATGCCGCCATTGAGTCCCCAGAAACACCACTTGAGAAGAGAATCGGACCAGGCGTTCTTTTTGAATATATGCCGCACAGAGAAAAGCATGAGAGCAATCGCCAGGAGTCCATACACCCCGAACAACGCGGTATGTGCGTGTATCGGCGTCGTGTTGATCCCCTGGATATAATAAAGGATGATGGGAGGATTTATGAGAAACCCAAACACACCGGCACCCACGAGGTTCCAGAAAGCGACTGATATGAAGAAATAAAGCGGCCATCGGTACTCATAGGCGTGACCTGCTTTTTCTATGGTCCGGAGATTCATCGCCGCTTCAAATCCCAACAGCGTAAGCGGAACGACTTCAAGGGCGGAGAAAACCCCTCCCAGAGCCATGATAGGGGCCGGCGTACCCGACCAGTAGAGGTGATGGAACGTCCCTATTATGCCGCTTCCGAGATAGAGGAAAACGCTGAGGTATACGGTAGTGTGGGCAAATTTTTCGCTTACTGCCCCGATCCGGGACAGGATAAAAGCAAGCACCACCGTCGCGAAAACCTCGAAGAACCCTTCCACCCAGAGGTGCACCACCCACCAGCGCCAGTACTCGGCGTCCGATAAATGGCTTCCCTTTCCATACATGAGCCCCGCCATGTAAAACAGGGGTATCGCTATAGAGCTATAGAGAAGGAGGTGGGTTAGACCGCCTTTATCTTTCTCATTCTTAAGTGCGGGAAGAATGGCCCTCAGCACCAGGACAAGCCATATCAGCATCCCCACAACGAGAAGCAGCTGCCATACCCTGCCGAGCTCGATATATTCATACCCCTGGTGTCCTAGATAATAACCCTCGCCGCCGAAGAATCCCTGTATCGAAAGCCAGGTGCCGGAGAGGGTGCCCAGGACAACAACCACGACTGCCGCGAACAGGACAATGACAAGCTTCCCCTGGTGCTTCGGCTCCTTGCCGACGAAAGGCCCGATGAACAGTCCCGTCGCCAGGAAGCAGGTTGCGATCCAGAAGATGGCAAGCTGGAGGTGCCAGGTCCTGAGCGCCGCGTAGGGCAGGATCGTGGCGATGGGGAAGCCGAAAAAGTTAGTGCCCTCAACCGTGTAATGCGCGGTGAGAGAGCCGGTTCCTATTTGGGCCAGGAACAGGAGTGACGCCACGAGAAAATACAGCACCGTGGCTTTCTGGCTCGACGTGGGAGCCGGTTCATTGAGGGCCGCAAGCCTGGCCGAATAATCATCCTCTTTCATGTACCTGTTATAGAAGAACAGCACCAGGCCCAGCGCTAGGATGAGCAGGATCACGCTCACGATCGACCATATGACCATTTCAGCGGTCGGAACATTTCCAACCAGAGGGTCATAGGGCCAGTTTGTCGTATAGGTGACGTCTTTGCCGGGGCGCGTCGTACCGGCCGCCCAGGCAAGCCAGGAAAAAAAGCTCGCGATAATAAAACCGTCCTTGTCATTGCGGGCAATCCCCGGCTGCAGTCCCATACGATCATTGCCTTTTTTAAACAGATCGGTGTAATACTCTTTCAGATATTCATAAGCCTCAGACTGGTTGACTGTATAAACCAACTCGTTCTTTCCGGAATCATATCGGTTAACCCTCAAATCCTTCGCGACCATGGCGGATATCTCCGCTTTTTTCACAGGATTGAGGGAGTCGAAATCCTTCTGCGTGAAGGAACGCGCCTTTTCCGCGTCAAGCCCCAGGTAACGCGCCGCAGCGTAGAGACCGAGTCGATGGAGGTAATCGGCAGACCAGTCCGGCGCGAGATATGAGCCGTGGCCCCAGATGGTCCCTATATGCTGACCGCCCCTGCTGTAAAAATAATTCTGGCCATCCTTGATATTTTCACCCGTTATGAGCACCCTGTTGTTCTGGTCGACGATTCTGTCCGGTATGGGCGGCTTGTCCCGCTTGATCAGATATCCTCCAAATATGAGCACGCCAAAACACACGGCGAGAATAAATAACAATATGGCACGAACCTGTGGTTTTATCATGATCTACCCCCTGTTGTTTTAATTATGAATTGTGCCGGATAGCAAGGAGCTCAATGCTATCCGAAGAGCGGCGCCATCATTCTCAAAAATTGTATTTAATGACGAACCCGCCGTCTTGTTAAACATTTCCAACGTAGAAGATAGAATACCCTGATTATTTTAAAATGCAAGAATTTATCAATGATTGGCCTTTATTAAACAGCATTTCTATGCCAAATCATGACATTCAGCAAAGAACTGTCCAATAGTTTAAGTCCCATCGTCACCTGCAGAACATCTTTTCGAACTCAATAAAAAAAGCCGTAAAAATTCTGCGGCTTTTTTTATTGTTTAATACCAGAAATTGGTCTGAACCATAATCTTGACGAGTTCGGAATCGTCCCCCTGATCCCCCAATTATTAATCTTTCGAACTACTATCCTTCGATCCGGACAAATAATCAAAAACAACATGGTTTTAATTTCCAGCAATCATATTTAAAAAGCGTTTGACAATGTGTATAAATATCACTATTTTTGTGTATAAGGAGATTATCATGAGAACCAACATAGACATAGATGACAAGCTTATGCATGATGCCATGGCGGCAACAAAGCTGAAATCAAAGAAGGAAGTGGTGCATGTGGCCCTGAGTGAGCTGGTGCGCTTGAGCAAGCAAAAAAGCATCCTGCGTTTTCGCGGCAAGGCCAGGTGGGAAGGTGACCTTGATCAGATGAGGGCCATGAGGTAAGCCGATTGATCGTTGATACATCAGTATGGATAGATTTTTTTAATGGCATTCAGAACAGGCAGAGTGAATACCTTGCTGACTCCATAGAATCCGACAAAACCATATTCATGCATTCAATAATACTCATGGAAATCCTGCAGGGGTTCCGGTCAGATAAAGATCACGACGAAGTACAGGATATTCTCCTGTCGTATAATTTTGTCATAGAGGAACCGGTACCGGATGCAATTGGAGCATCCGACCTGTACCGCTCTCTCAAGAAAAAAGGAGTCACGATCAGAAAAAGCCTGGATTGCCTGATAGCGCATGCGGCAATCAAAAATGGTCTGCCACTACTTCACAGGGACCGGGATTTCGATATTATTGCCAAGCACTCAAAACTGAAATTAATTGCGCTATAAAAAAATGATTTCCAGAGCATTATTTTTCAGAATTTAACTTATTTCCTGCAATCCAGATCATTATTTCCAGCAAAATCTCCTCTACCACCGAGTTCGAAAATCGTCCCTGATTGCCTGCATGCCAGAACGTGAAAAGGCGGGGCTGCACGACCCCGCCTTTTTCATTTTTATTATCTCTGTTTTTTAAATCTGCCGCCGCTCTTTTTCGGGTCACTCTTGTATCCGAGGGCCTTCCAGTCAAGGCGGCCGTTTTTCCCGTGACAATCGTTGCACTGAAGTGCTTTTTCCTTTGGCGGCACCATGTGGTTGACGGGCCAATACATTACCGTCACTATCCAGTCATAGGAGCCTGAATAGGGCAAATCAGCCGCTTTCATTCCTTCTATAAATGATTTATTCCAATCATATGTAGCCCAGTAGCCTCCTGGCCCGAAGAGCTTGGGAATGAGTATATAACCGTTCTTCACATCATAGGCCTGCTTACCCTTCATGACCTTGAAGGGCATAATCCTTGAATTCTTATCCTTGATGGCGCCGTTCTGCCAGTTGAGGATGAATTCCTTGCCGGGTTTTTTAATCTTGTCGCCTTCAACAGTGATATCCTGACTGCCATCGGACCAGAGATAGACCGGCACTGCGTTCTTCACCCATTTAAATTCACCCTTCTTTTTATCATAGGTGGGCATCCCGTGCTCTTTTTTAATGTCCGCCCGGTCCTGACCAGCAACCGACCAGTCCCACCAGGTCTTTGTCGGTTTTGCCGTTGCATAAAGCGGTATATGGCACGTCTGGCATGCCACATGGGCCATATGCCTGTTGATAGCCGCGTTTTTATGCACGTTGCCGGAATGACAGGAATTGCAGCCCATGTTATTACCGCCGGTGGCTCGCGAACCGTGCATTTTGCCGACAAACACATGGTTGGTGCGATAATGACATTTTGAACAATTATAATTTTTTCTGCCCATGTGAACATCGCTGTCCCTGTCAGGGTTGAGCAGGGTCGAATCAATGTTCCCGTGCTTTACCGCGTCTCCGCCGCCCCCGAAGAAATGACAGGTACCGCAATTCTTTCTGCTTGATTTCCCCGCCTTTCTCGCGATGGTCAGATAGTCGGGCGGATTATACGTCTTGTTTTCGATTATTGTTTTTTCCCGTGCCGGATAGCCGGAACCGGTAGGAAGCTTTTCATATAAGCCGGTGGTGTCATGGCACACCAAGCAGTCGATATTATTCCTGTCGGCAAAATCAAACTTTTTGTCTTTCCAGCCATAGCCCGCATGACAACTGGTACACCGCGGCCAGTTGGACGTTAGAGCTATGCAGAAATTATTCAGTATGTTGATTTTACCTGCTGATATATATGCATTACCTCTTTTAATTGTCTTTTTATCCTGCCATTTCCAGTGCCTTGACTGCAATATCTGATCGCCGGCTTCGGGATGGCATTCGAGGCATTGCCGCGTTACATCCTGCGGGTTTTTAAAATCCCCGCTTATTTCATGATGGGGAGGGGTCTTTTCAGCTGTAAAAATCTCCCTGGCTGAAAAAAATACACAGGTAATAATCATAATGATAGCAATACCATGTTTCATAATTCTTCCCCACGAGAATGATTAGTAGAATAATACTCAATGTTACCAGAAATAAAGTCAAAACCTTTTTTCATCAATATTATTGCATCCGAAATGTTCTACATTGCCAAATAACAGCGAGTTTTAATTCCAAATGTCATGTTGCCTTCTAACCTTTGATGATGGCACATGGCAGTGGTCTTGACGCCCATGAATTACAGCAACCCGGCAAAGCCATCCGCCAATCTGAAAAAACCCTGCAGTAATAATTTATTTCAAAATTTATAAAAAAATATATTTTAATGGAACTATTCCATAAATCTTGGGTCTTACGCCCATATATTTAAAGAAAAACAATTATAACCAGAAGGAGAATATTTTATGAACAAGTTAAGAACATATCTTATAGTTCTTATGTCTGTCGTTATGTTCCTCAGCTCGGGTGTTGTTTTTGCCCAGAAGAATGAAAGGCCTTATCTGAGATGCCAGGAAAACTTTAAAGCCATGGATACAGATAATGATGGAAAAGTAAGCATGCAGGAGTTCAGGGCCGTAAAGCACCGCAGAGGCAACGCCGATGAAATTTTTAAATCCCGGGATGCCAATAAGGATGGATTCCTGACAATGGAAGAATTCTGTTCAGGCAAGGGCCGTGGAACTGGCCAGGGTAAAGGCAGGAACAGATAATAGTTATCCGCACAGTGATGTGTCTGTCGAAATTCTCGAGCCGGCAGTCCGGCCTCTCAGGCAGGTCAGATCGTTTCTGTCGGCTCGGGAGCACCTGAAAGGCCCATAGTGGTCCTTTCTGCGGCTCCAGGCGATTTCGGTGTCGCACCGGCCTTTCTTGACCTGATATGATACAATTGAATCCCCCTGTGATATTACGCTAAAAAAGTTGAATTAATTACAAAAAATCATTAAAAACGAGCGGGAACAGTTGACGAAAGCCAATAATATAAGTATCATCTAAATTACTTAATTTTCCATATTTAAATTATCCTAAAACTACTAAACTAATAGGAGGCTTATTATGTTAAGGCGTAATGCTATTATTATGCTGATTTTAGCTGCATCGGCCCTAACGATTCCGGGCTGCGGGAAGAACGAACAAACCGCGCCTTCTGCAGGGTCCCGTCAGGAAACCTCAACCGTGCCGCTCATCGGCTCACCGGCGCCTTCGTTTGTGGCGGAAACGACCCAGGGCACCATCAAATTCCCGGAGGATTATAAGGGCAAGTGGGTTATCCTTTTCAGCCACCCAGCCGATTTCACGCCCGTGTGCACCACCGAGTTCATGACATTCGCCAAAATGATGAAAGAATTCAAGGCGCTCAATACCGAGCTGGTGGGCCTTTCCATTGACAGCATTTACAGCCATATCGCGTGGCTGCGGACGATCAAGGAGAAGGTCAAGTACAAGGATATGGCCAATATCGAGGTGACATTCCCGCTCATCGCCGACCTCAAGATGGAAGTCGCGAAAAAGTACGGCATGCTGCAGCCGGGTGCCAGCGACACGAAGGCCGTCCGCGCCGTATTCTATATCGACCCGAAAGGCAAGGTTCGCGCCCTGATTTACTACCCGCTTTCCAACGGGCGTAATTTTCAGGAAATAAAGCGGCTCCTCATCGCCATGCAGACGGCCGACAAGGAGGGAGTGGCCACGCCCGCCGATTGGCAGCCCGGTGATGATGTTATAGTCCCGCCTCCGGGCTCCTGCGGATCCGCAAAAGAGCGCGTTGAGAAAAAGAGCGCCGACACCACGTGCTACGACTGGTTTTTCTGTTTTAAAAAGCTGCCGATCAATAAAATCGATACCGGGAAGTAGGAAATGACGGCAGTTTAGACGCATCATCATTATCCAGGAAACCGTCTTAGGTTGGTTCTCGGTTTAATCGAAAAAGCCCTCGCAGTTGCGGGGGCTTTTTCAATGGGCTGATAACATTAACCAAAGAAGTGTCCAACAGCTTGAGTCCCGTCTCACCTGCATGCCAGAATGTAAAAAAGGCGGGATTGACGATTCCGCCATAATTAGGGAAAAGTATTATCAATGTTGACTATCCAGAAACCGAACATAAAAACTCATATCGAAGAAAAAAATATACATTTCCACTTGACAATTTATGGTTTAGTAGCTATACTATTTTCATGGCACTCGATAAAAAAATAGTCAGGGAAATGATGGTCGATTTCATCAGGCTGACGAACAAATTCAATAAACTGATCAAACAGCCACTTGATTTCGGAACAGGAGATTTATTGTACCCGACCGAGATACACACAATCGATCTGATCGGCAAAATGAGGAAAGCTACCGTGACAGAATTGTGCGGGCTGTTCGGGGTCACCAAGGGCGCGGTATCGCAGGTTGTGGGCAAGCTATCCCGGAAAGGATATGTGACAAAAAACCGGAGCGTCGATTCAGGAAAAGAAAGAATTCTCACTCTTACCGCAAAGGGCCGCAAGGCATTTGATTCCCATGTACACCTTCACGAAGAAATGGATCGCAGCCTGATCGCAAAAGCGGCCGACATTACGCCAAAACAGGTTGAACAGTTCCGGCAAATGCTGGGCACCATTGAAGAACATGTCGATTCATATCTGACCCTGGGATCTGCCGGCTGATTTTTTTTATCTTTTAGTTTAGCTGCTATACTATTTTGCAAATATAATCCACCAGGAGGTATGCATATGAAAAAAGAGCCAAGAATAGGAACCCATTTCTTCCACGAGGAGCCGAACATGAATTACCAGTTCAACCGAATCTATTCAATAAACGGGGGAGACCTTGAAGAAATAAAAGAGGTTTCTGCCGGGATTAAGACCCTCGATGATTGGATAAATGAGTTCATGAGACTGGCAAAGAAAGCGGAAGCCGGAAAACGCGCGCTCCAGGCTTCCGCCTATTACCGCGCGGCGAATTTTTATATTTCACCGGGTGACCCCAACAAGAACGCCACGTATGCTTCATACAAGGCGCTCATAAATGAATTATACGGGCATGACTTCACATCGGGGATCATCCGGGAAATAAAGGTTCCTTATGAAGGCGGGTTTATTCCGGTATGGCATTCCAAACCGGCGAAGAAGGATGGCGAAACAAACATCGTTGTGGCTCATCTCGGATATGATTCATTGAAAGAGGAGCTCATTCCCATGGTTCACTTTTTCCGCAATGCGGGCCTTGAGTTATACATCTTCGAGGGGCCGGGACAGGGGGACGCCCTTTATTCAGGCAAACTGCCGATGACCCATGAATGGGAAAAGCCGGTGAAAGCGGTGCTGGACTATTTCAGCCTTGACAATGTCACCCTTATCGGTCTTTCCCTGGGCGGTTATCTCGCCCCGCGTGCGGGAGCATTCGAACATCGGGTCAAGCGAATCATCGCCTGGGGAGTCATGTATGATTTCTTTGATGTTGTTGTATCACGCCGAGGGAAATTATTGGAAATCATGCTCAAGTTACTGCTTCCACTGAAAGCATCATTTATTGTGAATGCCATATCCCGGATAAAAATGAGAAAAGATACCTATGCAAAATGGGGGATTGAGCATGGAATGAGCGTTCTGGGAGCGAAAAGTCCTTATGAATATTTTAAAAAGCTCAAGCTATATTCCATGAAAAACATTTCACACCTGGTCCGGCAGGATTTTCTGTTGATCGGCAGCACCCATGACCATTTCATTCCAGCCGGAGATTTTTTCATACAGGCGCGGAAACTTGTCAATGTCAGGTCGTTTACCGGGAGAATATTCACAAAGCATGAACACGGGGAAAACCATGTCAGTTTTGGCAACATACCGCTGGTGCTTCAATACATGACACGCTGGATCAGGGAGCATTCAGAAATAAAATAAACAGCACAAATATCAATTGAGGATTCCCATGAATAAACACTTGTTAAATGAATTAAGAAATAAACTGGCCGATGAACGAAGCAACAAGATCATAATACTATCTCATTGCATGTTGAATCAAAACACGAGATATATGGGAGGGGCCTTTTACAAAGGCATCGTACCGGGTATAATCGAAACCGCCCTTGATAAGGGTTACGGAATCGTTCAAATGCCATGCCCGGAACAACAAGCATGGGGAGGCGTCTTGAAAAAATATATGTGGCTTGGTTTTGGCTCAAAACCAGGCCTTTTCTATAAATTTCGGATTATCCTGCTCCCGTTATTTATTTTTTATACAAAATTCATGTATAAGCGGATCGCACGAAACACCGTGAGAAATCTGATTGATTATCATAAATCCGGTTTCCAGATAATAGGGATAGTCGGCATAGACGGCTCCCCCTCCTGCGGCGTCAATGCCAGCCTGGACATGGGAAAGTCTTTTGATTTTTTTGCCTCATTGACTCCCGAGGCAGTTGACAGAAATCAGATGAATGATCAAATGTATAAAACATGTCTTGTTAGCCAAAAAGGGTTGTTCATATCGGAGATCCAAAAGATTCTAAAAAAACATGGAATACATATTGCTTTATTCTCTCATAGCATCCTTGATGAAACGAAAGGAAAGCCTAGCTGAATCAATCAGGCGTTCCTGTTATCCGGTATATTAAAAAATGACGCATTCCGCTTCCCACAATAACCGGACAATATAAATAATGATTGAAAAATCCCGGAAATTACAAGGCTGAATCATTTAATATGTCAGAAACAAAGTTGATACTCTATTTTTTCCATTACAACGTTCTCTTCCTGGGGAAATCGACAGATACCGAGGTGCACCGCCACCACCTTGTGCAGGTACTTGTTTCCCTGGGCGGTCCATTCAGATTCAAATACGGCAATACATGGCATGAAACGCTCGCGCTGATACTGGACGCCGACAGGGATCATCAGCTCGATGCCGGTGACAACTGGGTCGCGATTCTTCTCCTGGATTCAGAATCGGATGCGGCACGGCTTATCAGGAAGAACCACTTGCGGGATACCGGCCTCCGCGAAATTGACAGGGCCCTGCTTGCGCCGCACCTGCGGGACCTGGAAAAATTAATCCGAAATCCCACTGCATGTACTGAGGCAGAAACTTTATTCAATCGTATTGTCGACGGTCTCGCCTGCAATGACAGACCGGGCGTATGTATCAATGAAAAAATTCAGCATGTTATCGAAAGGATAAGTAATCTTCATGAAAAAAAAGCCCCGATACGGGAATTGGCGGAATCCGTCGGCATTTCAGAAAGCAGGCTCATGCATCTTTTTTCCGAGGAGGTCGGAATACCCATACGGCAATACCTGCTCTGGTGCCGTCTGCGGGACGCGCTGAGACTGATAACCACTGGCATTTCATTTACCGACGCCGCCCATGAAGCGGGATTCTCGGATTCCGCGCATTTAAGCAGGACATTTAAAAAAATGTTCGGCGTTACCCTCCTCAGAATATTTAAAAATTATAAAAACAGCAGGTTCATTCAAGTCATAATTAGCAGTGATTGATATTTTCATAATTGAGTAAAATCTTCTTGGAGGAACAATTATGAAAAATATCCGGATTCTGTCTGATTATGACGATCCAATGGTCAAATCAAAAGCGGCGGATCTTGTCAGAGGTGAAACAACGATTCGGGGCAAACTTGAAAAATTATTTTACTACGTGAGGGACGATATAGATTTCGGCTTCACCGCAGACGGTGATATTATCAAGGCATCCGAAATCATTAAACTCGGCATGGGCCAGTGCAATAATAAAGGAACATTGTTCCTGGCATTATGCAAAGCGGTCAGCATACCGGCACGTATTCATTTTTCTCTAATCAGAAAGGAAATTCAGGCTGGACTCTTCACCGGCATCTTTTACCGGCTCCTCCCTCCCCTGCTGTCTCACAGCTGGATCGATGTCCATGTTGACGGTAAATGGATACGAATAGACTCGTATATCAATGACCAGCCCTTCTATCTCGCAGGGAGGAAAAAGCTCAGGGAAAACGGATGGGATACCGGATATTCAATCTCCTGCTCCAGCGGCGAGTCAAGCGCCGAATTCAATCTGGATGCTGAAAAATTCGTGCAGATGGATGCGGTTGTCGAGGATCATGGCGTTTGGGAAGATCCCGGTTATTACTATGCGACCGATCTCTATAAAAACCGGCCTAATGCCATCAAGTTACTGGTCTACCGGCTCTTCATTCCAAGGACGGTGAACAAGAAGATTGCGCGGATGAGATCGGAATGCTCTTCGGGATTGTGCGGGTCGCCGGCATTACACGCGGCAAATGTCTGAGAGCATTAATATGCCAGGAGCGGCCCCTTTCAATAATTCGCGACATCCGACAAAGAAGCGCCAAATGTTGATCGCACGGGGCCTCAGAGCTTTTCAATCGTATCGAGAAACGCCGTCACGGGATGGGCTCCCACGAGCTCGAGTTTTTCGTTGAAAATGATCTTCGGCACGCCGGTTACATGATGCTTTATCGCCTGGGGCATGAAGGCATTCGCGTCTATCATATCGGCCCTGATCCTGTCGCTCTCCATTGCCAGCCTGTGGGCGGTCGCCACGGCCGATGGGCATAGGGGGCAGGCGAGGCTCACGAAGACCTGGATGTGGACATCCTTTGATACCGCCTTCACCCGCTTTGCGATATCATCCGGGAGGGGCTCCCTTCTGCCGGACAACTCGATTATCGCGCCAATGAAGGAGTTGATCTCGTATCCGCCGGGAAGGCCGAAAAACCTGACGCCCCGGTCATTGTCGCCTGCGTCGAGCAGGACTATCGCCGGTATCTTGTCGATTCCGTAGCGCGCCGCCAGCGCGCCATCAGCGACAAAATCATGGATTGCGACCTCAAGCTTGCCGCCAAGGGAGCCGATTTCCTCCACGAACTTCCGCGTATCGCCGCAGACCTGGCATTCGATTTCCTGCGTGAAATAAAGAAGACGCACGCCATCCTTCATGGTGTCGAGTATATTCTTCAATTGCCGCCGGACCTTGTCGTCAAAAAGAGCCATGGAGCGCCTCCTTATTCCATTTTTTTCAGATAGTCGCACGCGGAAAGGGCCGCCTTCGCACCCTCCCCTCCCGCGATTATGATCTGCTTGTATGGCACCGTGGTGACATCACCCGCGGCGAAGACACCGGCTCTGCTTGTCCTGCAGGCGCAGTCCACCACGATCTCGCCGGCATCATTCATTTCAACGATGCCCCTGGCAAAACCGCTGTTCGGCTCAAGGCCAATTTCTATGAAGATCCCATCGGCGGCGACCTCCATGGCCTCGCCGGTCGCCGCATTTTCAAGAACAACCGAAGTCACGGCGTTTTCGCCTTTTATTTCCCTCACCGAGCTTTTATACATATACCGCACGTTGCCGAACGCGGCCAGTTTTTCCGTGAGTATCTTATCCGCGGTCAACCGGTCAAGGTTCTGCACCACGATGACCTCTCCCGCGATGGCCGCAAGATCGATCGCGGCCTCCACCCCGGAGTTTCCGCCGCCCACAACCACGACCCTCTTTCCCGCGAAGAGAGGGGCGTCGCATATCGTGCAATAGGCAACCCCGCGGCCGGTCAGCTTTTGCTCTCCGGGAACCCCCAGCTTTCTCCATGACTTGCCGGAAGCGATGATAAGCGCTCTCCCCCTGACGAACCGCTCGTCATCGAGCTTAATTGTCTTTATCGGACCATCCTCGGTCGATGCCACTCCGACGCCTTCGCCATAGCCAATGCTAAACTGCCGTACCTGCTCCTGGAACTTGTCCACAAGGTCCAGGCCGTTTATGTGGCGATAGCCCATGTAGTTTTCGATGGCGGACGTCTCCGCCATCTGCCCACCCACGTGCTTGACGATAAGGGCGGCGTCAACGCCCTTGCGCATGCAATAGACCGCGGCGGTCAGACCCGCGGGGCCGCCGCCAATGATGACAACATCGTAGATCCGCTCCGAATCCAGGGAAGCGGCGTTTTTTTCATTCAAGAATGAAACCGCGTTGAGGTTAAAATCTATTTCAATCCTCCGTGAAACGAGCATTTCCGCTTCAATTCGATTTCAGAAGTCGCCTTTTTTGCAGCGTTTATGGTATAAAAAATAATTTCACGAATGCATATTGTCAAATATTTTATATAATCACTGACTTATGGTCACCTCCAATCTCAGACACCGGGAAGGCGGGGTTGCTCGGCCCCGCCTTTTGTCGTTTTCAGGCTGAACATGCGCCAGTCCCGAGAATATTTGATTGGGCGGTAAATTATTTCTTTATGATTGAATCAAGTGCGTGGTTTATCAAAGGCGTAATATCATTCAGGCCTTTTTCTGGTTTGTTATGACCCGCCAGGTGTAATTCCACGACGCCATGTATGCACGCATATAAAACCGCCGTCTTTTCCAGCAATAATTTCTGATTCAACTGCCTTGATTTCAATGCCATGGAAACAAAAAAGATAAACTTATTAAACACGTCGATGGCCGCCTGCTTGACATCAGGGTATTTATCCTCATCCCATTTGGTATTAAACATAAGCTGGTAGTGATCCGGGTTATTTATCCCGAAATTGTAATATTGAATGCTTAACTCGAACAATAGCTGCCGTGGATTTCTTATTTTTTCTTCAAGCTCGGCGAATTTCTCCTTCATGATATGAAAATTTTCAATAACTATGGCAGCCAATAATGACTCTTTATTATCAAAATGCCGGTATAAAGCCCCCCGTGATAAATGTGCGGCTTTACCCACGGTTCTCATTGATATTTCCGCGATTCCTTGTTTATCAATAAGATCGCGTGTAGCTTTAAGAAGGATTTGTTTGGTATCATTGCCCATGTATTATCCCCGGGAATTATCTCAAAAATATAGCTTATCAAATTTCAAGTCAAACCCAAAAAAATTACATCATTTTGTTGACACTGTCAACATATTATAGTACCTTGATGTTGACAGTGTCAACTTAACTTTTAGGAACAAACAACTATGAAAAAAATTATGATTACCGGAACAACCTCCGGCCTCGGGTTGGAAATCGCATCACAGCTGGCGCAAAATCCTGATACTCAGGTTATCATGGCGGTGAGGAACCTGAACAGGGGGCTGGAGATAGCACGGCAGCTCGGGAAAAACGTATCGGCGGTGCATCTGGATTTATCATCTTTGGGGAATGTAGGGGCTTTTGTCAGGAAATGGCGATCAAAACTCGACGGCCTGGTCAACAACGCCGGCGTCCAGTTCAGCACCCGGGAGAGCTTCACAGCTGATTCTCTCGAGGAGACCATTGCCGTCAACCACCTGGCGGTGTTCCTGCTGACGATCGGACTGGAGAAGCACCTCTCCGGGGGAAAGGTGCTGTTCATGGGGAGCGGAACGCACAATCCAAAACACAAAACCGCCGCCATGTTTGGCTTCCGCGGAGCGCGATACACGTCCGTCCAGGACCTGGCGAGCGGCGGATCATCCACCGGAAGCATTACCCGGCGGAATATGGACCGTTATGCCACATCAAAATTTTTAGTTACCGTGACTGCTGTTGAGCTGGCTCGCCGCGACAAAACATATCAGGCTTTTGTATTGGATCCGGGACTAATGCCGGGAACAGGTCTGGCAAGAACCCAAAGCCCCATCATGCGGTTCATGTGGAGCAATGTCCTGCCGATAGCAGGCACGTTCCTTCCCGATACTTCCAGCACGAAAAAAAGCGCCTCAGCCGCAGCTTGGATCATGACAGAAGCAAGCCTTCCCTATCCCAGCGGAACGATCTTCTCCTACGATAAAAAACCATGCAGACATGTTTGGGAAGAAATGGTCAGGAATCCCAAAATCGGCGCCGACGTCTATGAACAATCGCTGCGAATAGTTGAACGCTTCCGGAAATAATTCCATACTTGTTTTGTTATTCCTTTTCCAATTCGGCGGCCGCCACAAACAAGTATAGCGAGATATTTTTTCGATATATAAGCTAAAAAACGGTTGACGATAATGTACTAAATATGTAATTTATTTACATATTTAGTACATATTAGCATGCCGCCTATGGAAAAGAAAACAAGGCCCAAGCGGGCCTATATGAGCAAGGCCCTCAGAAAAGAAGAAATTGTCGCAAAAGCGAAAGCCGTATTTGCTGAAAAAGGCTACCACAACACAAGCATCGGGGACATCCTCAAGGCATGCAATATCGCCCAGGGCACGCTATACATGCATTTCAGCGGAAAGCAGGAAGTATTCAGGGAAGTCATAATCGATGCGATGGGAAATATCCTGAAGATCATCAGCCCGATTCAAGTCGAAGCGATGAATGATGCCCAAAGCCGCGATCTTGACCTCTACCATTATATCCTCAGGAAAAACAGGAGGTTTTTCGAGGCGGTGAGGGACGAAAAGAATCTCTTCCGCATCATCCTTTTCGAATCCTACGGTATCGACCCCGAGATCAATAAAATCCTGCTCAACATTTACAATATCATAAAAAACCAGGTCGAGACCGAGCTTTCCATTTTCCGGAAGCTTGACCTGCTGGGTGACGTTAACATGATGATAGCCGTGCAGGCGGTGATCGGCTCCATTATGATGGTTATAATGAATAATTTTTTCGGCGACGCCGAGCCTGACATTCCGTATCTCGCGGAGGAAATCACCAAGCTCCAGCTTTATGGATACGGTAACGGCCACCACAAGGGCGGAATAACTTTGTAAAATCGCCCTCCCTTGATTTTGTCTTTGTGAATGAAGCGTAATTCAAAGAGGAGTAAATGACTATGAGAAAGATAAGCCCCAAAGGCCAGCGATGGCTAAAATGCTTTCATGTGTTTTTCTGCTGTGCATGGGTAGGCGGAGCAATCAGCCTTCTTTCGATAAATCTTTTTTTGCAGGCGGAAGAAGGAATGGATCTATACGGGATTGATTCATCCATGAAATTTATTGATGATTTTATCATCATTACCGGAGCTATAGGATGTTTTCTTACCGGGACACTATATTCGGTTTTTACCAATTGGGGTTGGTTTAAGCATAGATGGATTACCGTTAAATGGATCATCACGCTTTGGGGAATCATATCAGGAACCTTTTTTCTCGGGCCATGGCTGAATAGCCTACCGCCACTCTCGAAAGCGGAAGGAATGAATGCGTTGATGAACCAGAGTTACATCAATACCAAACATATCCTGTGGTACCTGGGGGGATTTCAGGTCGCCACTATCATTTTAGCCGTATTTATCTCGGTCTTAAAACCATGGAGGAAGAAAAGCAGCGAGTAATTGAACACCGTCAGATTCTGCCGCCATGACCACCGGGATCATCGACCACCTTGATCGCGACCGGGGCAGAAAACCGTCCCGCGCGCAGCGGATTATTCACGGGGTCGCGTCTTATGGGACCGCGGCATTGGCAGTCGGCGCGTGCACCTCCGGATTCATCCAGTACGGAAACATATTCAGCCTCGACAAGAGCATGTCGAAGTATGACGCCCATGTTATCCTCGGGCTTGTCTCCACCGCCGGCTTCATCGGATCAATTGTGTCCGCTAAGATCGACGGCAAGCGCTCGCACAGCTCGTCAAAGAACCAATATCTTCATCATACCTGGGTCGCTGCAGGTTCGGGAGCGGTAATGATGTTTTCGATCGTTGTCCTGTATTTTTAATTGCGCATCCCTTCAATCCGGAGTGCCTGAGGGAAACAAATATTTTAATAATTGCCATGGAACTATTTTCGAAATAAAGGTGAGTATATTTCAATAATCACGACCCCTTCCCGCACCGGAAAACGTCTTTCACCGAAGAAGCGTCCAACGGTTCTCGCTCCCCTTCTCCCTTGCCAGGGTGGAAGGGGCCGGGGGTTAGGGGTTAACGGCCCTATCGCCCCAGCGGCGGCGCCGGGAGCTCACTCTGTCCTGGCGATACGGAAGCCGCGGAATTTATTACTACTATTCACCAAATCGGCGGGCCGATATCCAATGTAAATATCGGACATGTCAGAAAAATAATGCCCGCCCATTAAAATGGTTGCATTTGAAATCTTCGCAAAGCACCATTCATTTACATTCCCGCTCATGTCGTTGAGGTCCAGGCTGTTCGCGGCCAATCCCTTCACCGCGTGCGTGGAATTGACGCTGTTAAACAGAATCCAGGCAACCAATTGTATTGCAACAAGACCATAAGCCCGCGCCCCGCTCGCGGAATTGCCCTAGGTAAAATAGGGATTGGCGTATCCGCCAACCGTGTACGTGGAATCGATCCTCCAGCGCGCCACGAGCTCCCATTCATCCGGCGAGGGAAGCCGGAACCCAGCTGCGGCGCGCTCCTTCCGACGACCATGGCCGGGGAACCGGCCGGGTCGCGGGAGAACAGGTAATGCCGAAAAAGCTCCCGGCCAACAAGCCCCTTTCGGTCCTGGCCCTGCTGTGTCTAACCGGCGGCATCGCAACCCTGGGCTATTTCATTTATCTGATCAGGGCCGCCGATGACAGCGCGTACTGGCCGTCGACATCGGGAAAACTTGCAACGTGCCGCGTGGCAAAGCACCGGAGCTCATCCGCCGGTGGGCGCTACGGGTATGGAAGCCGCAGCGATTCGGTGAGCTATGATCTTGAAGTGGAATATGATTACGAGGTTGCCGGCGTGCCGCACCGGGGGCGGAGGTTTTACTTCGGGCCCCGGACCGGGGACCGGAGCTACTGGGAGAAGAAAGCCAGGGAATATTGCGGAGAAAGAACTGTTGAGGTTCATTACAATCCGCGCGCTCCGGAAGAATCAGTCCTGGAGACGAAGGGGAGTGAAGAGAATTATATCTTCATACTGATGGGGCTGGGATTCTTGGGCTACGGCCTATACCTGGCGGGATTGGTTATCAGGAAACGGACCGGATAATCATACATGACGGGAATCGGCAAGCATCAATGGCGGCGATCGTTCCCATGAGCCTGATTTCCTGCTGCCGGTAATATCCCGGACAATCCATCAGCCCGTTCCCTGATGCTAAAAGGAAAAAACTCCGGACCATTGTCAATTCTGATCCGCATAACGCCACCAGAGCAATAGCACCGCCAGTCCCAGTGCGCTGGTTACCGCGACAATGACAATGCTGTAGAAGGGGACGGCCACACCCTCCGTTCCTTTCATGGCGTACATCATCGGTATTCCCCACGGGTAGACGGTCCCGTAACCGAGCATGCTGAAAAAGTTTGCCAGGATCATCGTCACGAAAACAAACCCGACGGGAGCGAGATATCCCCGCGCCCAGCATGCTATGAATGCGGTCACCATGCACAGGCCTACGTCGAGGAGGATCGATATCGAGAAGACCCCCGCGCACCGGACCAGGTACGATTGCGACCATCCGGACAATTCCAGCAGCAGCCCCAGTATGATCGCCGTAATAGTTCCTATCATAAACAGGACCGCGCTCCAGGCGGACAGGACGATCAATTTACCCGCAACCATTACCTGTCTCGGGACAGGCAGGGCCAGCAGGTCCTTGATGGTGCGGTCTGAATACTCCCGGCCGAATATCCAGCTCGCGGCAAAGCCGAACACGACCATGCCCGCGCCGCTGATCATCTGCGAAAAGAGGCCGAAATAGGTCTGCCAGCTTGAATCTCCTTCGATCATTTTTGCCTTGCTGAGAAAAAGGCTGCTCTGCGCCAGCTCTGGATATTTTTTTATGAACATCATGAGACCGAACATCATCGGGATAAAAATCATCCCGATGATGGTGATCCAGAACATCGGCGATCGGTACGCCTTTGTGATCTCCGTTTCCACCACCGCGGACAGCGATCTGAGGATCCCCTTCTTTTTTCCCTCGGCGAACCGGTTCATGCGGCACCTCCTTCCACGCCAATTACCCTGAGAAAGTAGCTTTCCAGGTCTTCCTCCTCCACCTGCAGCAGCGTCGGAAGCACTCCCGCTTTCACCAGGCGCTCATTGACCAGTTCCGGGTTGCCGCAGGCATCGTCCTCCCGCACCTCAAGAACCCCTTCTTCTGCATAGGCGGCCGCATACCCCATCTGACCCAGGCGGGCGGAGAGCGCCTTCCGGTCGCGGGAATCCACCAGCAGTCTTTTCCTCAGATACATATGAAGCTCCCCCGCATTGACTTCCTGCACCAGTTTACCTTCATGGATGATGCCGATCCTGTCAGCCAGCCTGGCGACTTCCCCGAGAATATGGCTCGAAATGAACACCGTCACCCCCTTCTCTTCCGCCAGGTTCCGGAGAAGCCCCCTGATTTCGACTATCCCGGCCGGGTCCAACCCGTTGGCCGGCTCATCCAGCATCAGTATCGCCGGTTCATGGATCATGGCCTTGGCCAGACCCAGTCGCTGGGCGTTGCCGAGGGAAAGGGCCCTGGCCTTTCTGTCACGGTAAGGGCCGAGGCCGAGCATGTCGATGATCTCATCGACGCGTTTACCGTCATCTATTCCCCTGAGCTTCCGGACAAGATCAAGATTTTCCCGTACGGTCAATTGCGAGTATGAATAGGGGACTTCCACCAGGTAGCCTATGTCTTCCCAGAGGCGGTAGCTGCCCGCGTCGACCCTGGTCCCGTCAATAAACGATTCGCCCCCGGTGGGGCGGATCATACCGAGAAGCATCCGGATGGTTGTTGTCTTCCCGGCCCCGTTCAAACCCAGGAAGGCGTAAACTTCACCGCGCCGGATCGACAGGGAAAGGCCTTCCACGGCCCCGACCCTGCCGTAATGCTTGGTAAGATTTACCGTTTTAATGATATCTTCCATCGGCGCCTCTCCTTTCAGTTTTTGAAAAATTACTTGTCCGAGATGATGAGATAATCCACCATCATTTTGATCCAGATCTCCTTCTCCGCATCAAAGGAAAAGGCCATCGGATCGTCTTTATGCATGATAAAATAATATTGGGAAAAGATGAGTCCCGCGAGACCGGCCATATCCACTTTTCTCATCCATCCTTTTTTCATCCATTCGCCGAATACCCGCGAGGTTTGCTCCAGGTCGCTGGCGAGATGATTTTTAATCGCCTTTTCCGGCAGCTTTCGGTACAGATAGGTATAATCGGCCGAGCTCATCTGCCTGAGTATCGGCGTTTCCGCGAAAATGACGAGCATCTCCCTGAGAAACAGCTCAAAGCTTTTTTTCCTGGTCAGGCCGGGCCGCGAGAGGCACCCGAACAGCTGCTCCTTGAATCCTTTTTCAAGCTTTTCCATGATGTCAAAATATAGCTCTTCTTTTGAGCGATAGAATATATAAAACGCTCCCTTCGATATGCCGGCAGCGCGAACGATATCATCAACGCTTGTTTTCTGGATTCCCTGCTTTTCAAATAGTTTCTGACCCTCGGCCTGCAGGCTTTTCCTGACCAGTTCCTTTTCCCTTGTGCTCCAGGCTTTTGGCATCAACCTCTCCTGTATATGTATGACTATATTTACTCTATTAGTCATACTGTCTTTATATTGAATTCTGTCAACTCCTTTTAATAAAAGATATAGTTATTACAGCGCTCTTAAACCGCTTATAGCGATGAACTGCGCGCCTGATGGGTTAAAAAATTGTGGGGTGGGGCAAATCCGGAAGGTAGCGGAGGTTCTTCAATCCAACCAGGGCATGAAGGGAGGATCACACTGTTTATTCCCGAAACAGATAACAATACAGCATGTCAGTGAGCTCTTCAATAATTTTTTTCACCTGAACTTTATTGGAGGAAAACAATACGGCGTGAACGATTTCCTCGGTCGACGTCTGCACCACAACGGCGGCAGCGTCAATGTTTTTTACGCGTAATTGATCTTTCCATGTGGACAGTATTGACTTCGTGACCCTGAGTGATTCCGTTTTTGACATTTCCATTATCTGTGAAAATTCAGGGTCGGATTGGGCCATCGCGTGAACTTCCTGATGAAACCTGGGATAAATATCATGGGATTCGATCAATTTATCGACCAGGTACCTCAAAAAATCCTTCCTTGCGTCAGCCTGGATAAAACTTTCTATGTCAATGGTGGTCAGAACATGTTTTATTTTCCTGTGATAATCGATCAGCAGCTCTTTGAAAAGGCCTTTTTTATCCTTGAAGTATACATAGAACGCCCCGATCGAAACGCCCGCCTCCCTGGCGATCTCCTTTGAATTGGTCTTGTAAAACCCCTTTTCGGAAAAAAGCTTCCGCCCGGCATTCAATATACGCTCTTTCGTCTCTTTGCCTCTTTCCTGCCGCGGTATGCGCGTTTTACTGTTATTATCCATGTTTTCAAGATATAACCGGCGCGCGTTCCCCGTCAAGAAAAATGTGAACTTAAGTTCATTTTTTCCTTGACTTTGTGAACTAAAGTTCATATTATTTAATATAACATGAGCTTTAGTTCAGCGCATTATTGAAGGCGGGCGCCGTGAATTTTTATCCCGGCCATGGCGATTCTTTCACCTCCGGGAACTTGATTAAATCCTTGAATAGAAATTCTCACTGAGCTGAAGAATACAGTACCATACAACATAAAAGGAGCAAAACAATGTCTGTTAAAGAAAAATTATCGGGAAGCAACATGGACAGGATACCGGATATCGCCTTCAGGGGCATGTCCTTCCTGTTCTTTATCTGGGGCTTATTCGGTTCCCCCGAAAGAAAGCTTAAAAAATTCGGCATCAGGCCGGGCGATACGGTCATAGATTTCGGATGCGGCCCCGGGAATTACATAAAAGAAGCTTCCAGGCTGGCGGGCGCCGGGGGAAAAGTCTATGCCGCCGATATTCATGAGCTTGCGATGCGGGCAATCGAGAAAAAGATCGCCAGATACAGCCTGGCGAACGTGAAGCCCGTGCTGGTGCATGATTACAAGTGCGATATCGCTGACAATTCCGCCGATGTGATATACGCCCTTGACATGTTTCACATGGTAAAGCACCCGGATATTCTTCTTAAAGAACTGCACAGAATGCTGAAAAAGAACGGCAGGCTTATAATCGAGGACGGCCACCAGCCGCGGCAGGAATCAAAGCGGAAAATCAACGAATCCAAATTGTGGAACATCAGCGAAGAAGCCAAGGACTGGCTTGTATGCACCCCCGTTTAAAATCATTTGAATTGAGAAGGGATATACCGCAGCCCTGAAATCCGCACCCCTGTAGTGTTTGGACATCGGCATTCGGAAGCTAAGATCCCGAATGCCTTCGCTCCCTGACGGCCTCGAAGGGACCCATGATATCGTCGAGCATCCTTTCAATGGCTCCCTCGCTCTCGTCAATCAGGTATTTGATCAGGTTGTTGTTGCATGTCGTGATAAGGCCGACCAGCTTGGCGATGATACTGTAGGTGCGGAACGCCACCTCGTCCTTCGGGAGCGCCGGGTACCTGTCCGATATTTCCGAGATTATCTTTATGACCTCATCCCTGCACTTGAGGGCGTTTGACAGCTCGATCCTCATGAACGGCTCATATTCCGTTTCCAGGTAGTCGTAATACTTGGGAGTATCCAGTATGAGCATGATATAGGCAAGCTCGCGCTCGCGGGTGGAGAATGAAAAAAAGGCCCTGCTCAGCGCGCGGAGCTTATCCACGGGGTCCGCCGCGGGAGCGTAGGATTTTTTCAACTCCTCGTAGAGCATCTCGAACCCGTTATTCAGCACGTAAATATAGATTTCTTCGCGGTTCTTGAAGTAATTGTAAATGGTGGTCGGCGAAATCCCGAGCTTGTTCGACAGTTTTCGAATGCTGAGGTTGTTGTAGCCTTCCTTGACGATGATTTCCAGGGCTGCCTTGCTCATCTGCTGTTTTTGAAAATTTATGATTTCCGGCGATCGTGTCTTGTTTGCCATATCGATTATTATTCCAACTCAAACACCAATGATGTTACTGTGTAGAGAAATTATCACACATACATCATAAATTGTTTATTTATTTAATTAAAAAACTTATATATCAATAAAAATACCGGTTTTTCGTATATTAGTATTGACAATAATTGATACACTGTTACATTTAATAATAACACCGTATTTAATATCATAGTAACATGAATTTGTCAATATAATAAATATGAGGATGGCATCCCATGAAATTCAAACTACTGCTGTTCATAGTGGGACAGAAAATGAAGAAAGCGGCGAAAAACAACAATGCCTTCCGGAATTTTATTAAAGGAAAGAACGTCAGGATAGTAATGAAGACTGCCGACGGCAGGCAGGGTAAAACCTTTATCATACAGGACGGCCGGGTTCACACGTCGGCAATGGATTCGGCCCCGGCCGACGCGGCCTTCGTGTGGTGCGACGGCGGCACCGCCTTCAGCGTCATGTCGTCCGGGGACGACGAGGCGATCATAGCCGCGCTGACGGAGAAAAAGCTGCAGTCCGAAGGAAACTACAAGGAGTTCATATGGTTCCTGACCGCCCTGGGGAAGATGTCCGCGCAGGAGGGTTAAGGGAATCATCCGCAATACGAGCCCGTGAAATGAAACGGCTCTATCGTACGAGAGGAGGAACGTTATGCAAACCGCAATGGCACAATCGGCAAAAAAAATGGCGGAGCCGGCGATAAGGCCCCTGCCCGTGGAACCGACCGACAGGGACTGGGGAGTGGGGGCCAACGCCATGGGTGACTCCCATTCGCCCTTTCCCCGCGTGAACCGGTTCCGCAGGTTCATACTGGACAGCAAATTCACCGTCGACCATGAACGGGCCTGCCTTGTGACCGAGGCCTATGAAAAATATCGCGGCTCCCCGCAGATACTCAAGTGCGCCCACGCCCTGGCCCACGTGCTCCGCAACGTCACCATACGCATCCTTCCCGACGAGCTCATCGTCGGCGAGATGGCGGCGCCGATGAAATCAGCCCCCATCTTTCCCGAGCATTCCTATGGCTGGATCGTCGACGAGATGAAGAATCACCCCTGGGACAAGAGGCTCCATGACGAATATTACATGACCAAAGAATCCAGGAAAAAGCTCTTCGGAATCGAAAGCTTCTGGAAGGGCAAAAGCATCGATGAAGCCATAGCGTCCCGCATGACCGACGACGAGAAGAAGGGAAGCAACCTGGAGCGCAACCTCTTCCTCCTGAACCTTTACATGTTCGCCGGCATCGGCCATCTCCAGCTGAACTATGAAAAGCTCTTCGCCCTGGGATACGGCGGCCTCAAGGAAGCGGCCAGGAAGAAGATGGAGGAGCTGGACGCGAACGATCCCGGGAACAGCGGCAAGCGCGACTTTTACGAGGCCGAGCTGATAGTCCTGGACGCCGCGAGCGATTACCTGCGGCGCTACGCCGCCCTCGCCCGGAGCCTGGCGAAAAAGGAAAAGGACCCGGAGTGGCGGAAGCTTCTTCCTAAAATCGCGGACAATTGCGAATGGGTATCGGAGAACAGTCCGCGCACCTTCTGGGAGGTCCTTCAGCTGATGTTCATGGCCACGACCATAACACTCATCGAAACGAACGGCCATTCCGTTTCCTTCGGCCGCTTCGACCAGTACATGCTCCCGTTCTACGACGCCGACACCAGGTCCGGCGCGGCGACCCGGGAATGGATACAGGAGCTGATCGAGATACTCTACATGAAGGACATCTGGTGGACGAAGCTCCGCGACAGGATGACCGTCATAGCCAATTCTGGCAGGGGAATGGGCGGGGATTCGCTGACGATCGGCGGCGTCGACAGGGAAGGAAAGGACGCCACCAACGACCTGACCTACATGTGCCTTGACGCCCTTGCCCATACCCGGTGGGGCACTCCCTGGCTGGCGGTGCGGTGGCACGAGAACACGCCGCGGGAGCTGAAGGTAAAAACCGCCAACGTCATACGCATCGGCACGGGCCAGCCCAAGATTTTCAACGACCAGGCCGCCATACCGGCTTCTCTGCGGGCGGGCAGGACCCTTGAGGATTCCAGGAATTACCACGTGGTCGGGTGCGTCGAGATCGACGCCGGCGGCAGGGAATACGGCTGGCACGACGCCGCCTATTTCAGCATAGCCAAGGTCCTGGAGCTGGCGATCAACGACGGCCGCTGCATCGGCTGCGGCTCCCACTGCATGCGCTGGGACCGGTGCGGCGGCGCGGGAAAGCGCCTGGGACCGGAAACCGGGAGCCTCGCGGATTTCACCTCGTTTGACCAGGTGCTCGAGTCATATGATAAACAGATGAAATACTGGGTCGACCTGATGATCGCCGGCATCGAGATCATGGACGGGGCGCACCGGGAATTGAAGCCCCTTCCCTACCTCTCGGCGCTGATGGACGACTGCATCGACCGGGGCGTGGATGTCACGGCGGGGGGAGCGCATTATAATTTCACCGGGCCCCAGGCCGTGGGAGTCGGCGCCGTGGCGGACGGATTGTCGACCATCAAGCAGCTCGTTTTTGACGAGAAGAAGGTCAGCGGCAGGAAGCTCCTCGACGCCTGCGAGCAGAACTGGACGGGCAACGAGCCGCTCTACGCGCTGGTGAACAGCGACAGGGTCCATCATTACGGGAACGACGACGACTACGCGGACAGCCTGGCGCGATTCGCTTCGGACACCTACTGCAAGCATGTCGAGAACAGGCCCAACGCGCGGGGCGGGATATACCTTCCGGGGGTCTACTCGGTTTCCGCCAATGTCGCCCTCGGGCTGGTGCAATGGGCCTCGCCGGAAGGACGCAAGGCCCTTGAGCCTGTCTCGGACTGCCTCGGCGCCGTCCACACCCAGATCAGGTCCCACGACGTAAGCGGTCCCACGGCGATGATCAAATCGGTGGCGAAGCTCGATCACATACGGGCGGGGAACGGCACGCTGCTCAACATGAAGTTCTCGCCTTCGGCCGTATCGGGAGATTCCGGCAGGGATAATTTCATCTCCCTGATAGAATCCTACTTCGACCGGAAGGGGATGCACTGCCAGTTCAACATAATAAGCCGGGAGACCCTTGAGGACGCCATGAAGCACCCGGAAAACTACCGGGACATGGTGGTGCGCGTCGCCGGATACAGCGCCATCTTCGTGGAACTCTCAAAGCCCCTGCAGTACGATATCATGGGAAGGACCGAGCTCTCCTTCGATTGACAAGCGCGGGAAGGAAGCCCTTTATGAAATCCGAAAGCGCAAACGCCCGCGGCGAGGGATTGGTCTTCGACATACAGCGGTATACCATTCATGACGGGCCCGGCATACGGACGGAAATCTTTTTAAAGGGATGCCCCCTGCGCTGCCGCTGGTGCAGCAATCCCGAGAGCATGGGACCGAATCCCGAGGTGGGCGTCTATTCCAAACGCTGCATCGGCGTCGCCCAATGCGGCTACTGCGTCAAGGCGTGTTCGGAATCAGGAAAGGGCGCGCTCCTGACCGACGGTACCGCCATAACGGGGATTGACCGGGAAAAGTGCGCCGGGTGCCTTGCATGCGCCGACGCCTGCCCCTCCGGGGCCCTGACGGTGTGGGGCAAAAAGATGACGGTGCCCGAAGTCATGAAGGCTATCCTGTCCGACATCGATTTTTACAAAAAGTCGGGCGGAGGCGTGACGATCTCCGGCGGTGAGCCGCTGGCGCAGTGGCGGTTCACGGCCGAGATCCTGAAAGAATGCCGGGGCCGCGGCATCCATACCTGCGTCGAATCCTCCCTTCACGCCGCACAAGAGATAGTGAGCGAGATCCTTCCGCTCCCGGACATGATCATAACCGACATCAAGCATATGGATTCGGAAAAGCACAGGGAATATACGGGCGTCGGCAATGAGCGCATTCTGGAAAATATTACGGCAGCGGCGAAGGCGAACAAGCCCCTCATCATCCGCGTTCCGGTCATCGCCGGGCTTAACGACGGCGATGAAAATATCAGCGCCACCGCGGATTTTATCATGGGTGACCTCGGCAACCGCGTCATGCAGGTCCAGCTGCTCCCTTACAGACAGCTGGGCGTGGAGAAATACAAGTCACTGGGCAGGGAATATCCGATGAATTACTTCACCCCCCCGGAAAGGACGATCTGGGAACAGAACATTAAGCGTATCGCTGAACACATGCAATCCTATGGAATACCGGCTGTGGCCGGTGCGGGCAATAAAATAGCGCAGGACCGGCTTCCGCAGGCTTGAGGCTATGTGGTGGAATCATCGCATGCTACACTCTTCGGCATTGCACGTTCAAACAACCCGCTTGTGCCTGCCCATGATAATCTAATTGACTTTTTGACAACCCCGTCCAATAATTCAGGCTGACAATGCGCGATACTCTTATATCTTTTACCTTATACGGCCATGACAAAACATAGTGAAGCCAGCACCGATCAATTTATACGTATCATCAATCAGATAATTTTTAACGAGAAAAGCACAGTCCTGACATACGGCGATGATCTAAAATTGTTTCCTTCTGAAATACATCTCATCTTGATGATATCCAATGGGAAAGAAGAAAGCTACGGCACCATTGTCAGGCAGCTGGGCGTGACCAAGGGGGCCGTATCGCAGACCATTTCCCGCCTTGTCAAGAAAGGGATCCTGAAAAAGAAAAAAAATCCCGACAACAATGACCTGGCGATCATATTAACCGATCCAGGCAAAAACGTATATAAGCAATGCAAAAAAATTCAAGAAGGCATATCCAGGCGATTTAACTCATATTTGACTTCCCTTCCGGAACGGGACCGTAAAGTCATCGGCGATTTTTTGAATTATATAGAAGCACAATTAACAAACGGCCATACGTAATTAAAACATTCGGATCCGCCAATGGCGTATTTCCCGGCCTTACGGAGCAATCAGGCTATCAGCCACCGGTCATAAAGATTTCCAAAAAAATTCCGATTGTGACTTGACGATTTGCCGTTTAGATGCTAAATTATAATTATCTGTTTAGTATCTAAACATAATTCAATGATCAAGGAGAATCTCATGAAACGAATTCTGTTCGGCCATGGGCGATACATGGTTCCCGTCCCCTGGGGCCTCTTCAGGATAATGGCGTCCAAAGAAGCGTCGAAGAACAGGGTGACCTTCGGCCATCTTGACGGGGACCAGCGGAAGGTGCACCACTTCGTGGTCCGGGAGCTGCCGGGATACGCGCGGCCGATGGGTCCCGATTTCGTCGCCCGCGGGCTCGGCATGGATGCCAGTCATGTCGTGTCGATCATGAACGAGCTCGAGCGCCGCAAGCTCTTTTTATTCCGCCCCGGCGGGAGGGACGTCGAGTGGGCGTACCCGGTGACCGTGGCGCCCACCCCGCACCGGGTCGAATTTTCCACCGGGGAGTCCATCGGGGCCGCCTGAGCGACGGACGCGGTCGCAACGCCCTTCGTGCAAGGACGTTTACGCGGTGAATCCCTTACCTTCAATATCAGGACAGAGTGCGCCTGCTGCGGCAGGGAGATCAGGTTCCGGATGAACAGCGACTTGAGCTTCATCCTGGAAGACGAAACGTCGGACCCTGTCTTCTTTATCCCCATGGTCGATTTCTCCAGGCTGAAGGCGCCGAGCATCATCGATGATTTCTGAATGAAGTCGGTCTTCTTCTGGTCAGAAGAACACGCAAGGAATCATCGAAAACAACATGGCGGAAAGAAAGGCTTGTACCTTACCCTGGCGCAAAACGCATTTCTGGCCCCGCTCTTCCAGGAGGTTTCCTTTGAGTTCAACCGCTGCCCCCTGGGCGGCTGATCATTTGATGGAATGGTTAATGATTTTATTGTAGAGGGAAAGAACATGGATAAAAAAGTTTTGTTCGTACGTATCACATTTATAGCGGGCGCCGTCGCGGATGCCTTATTCGTGCCACCCCTGATGTTCCCCAAGCTGGCGGGCATGGTCATCGGCATCAATGACTTTGCGCCGGATGCCACGGCCCTGTATCTGATGAACGTCGGCGCCGCGCTCATGGCAGGCTGGACGGGCATATTGTTGTGGGCGGCAGCCAATCCAATTGAACGCAGGGGAATCATACCCATAACCCTGTTTCCTCTTCTGTCCGGACTGATTGCGGCAGGCATTCCTTTCTATATGGCCGGCGGCATTTCCCTGGGGAGAATGGCGCCACTGTGGTGCGTGTCCGTTATTTTGATGATCGCGCAGGGTATCGGCTATTTTTTCATGAAAAACGCCAAGGATCAGGCGAGCCCTACCCCCATCGGTCAGACATAATTTATATGATTGGATTTCAACTTTTCCGGAGGAGGGATTACCCGCCTCCGGTCGTTTCCAGACGGATTATTGATCTGTCCCGTGACCGTGTGATCGAGGAAGCTTTCCAGGGCAGTTACCTTGGTTGACACGGATTCATCGCAATGAACTCTTGCGGTTTTTGGAATCCCCGGGACGGACCGGACAGCCATGGAAATGTTCGCCTCCTTGCCAGACCGATAACTGCCACCATTATGCCCATAGAATCATCCCCCGTTTTTTATATTACGGTTGTAAAAATATCTTGCTAAATAATCAAAATCTTATTACAATTATTACTGATGATCAATATTTGTGACCATGCGGTATTATTTCCCTGTTTCCACGCGTTGAATGAAATCTCTAGCCATCTGTTCAGTGACTGACTGTTTCACCCGCTGATTCAGATAGATCTTATCCCGCTTCAAGGGATGCATTTTAAGAAGAAGTTTATCATATTCGGATAATTTCAAACTTTTGAGAGAGGGAAATGCATCTGTCCGGACAAACACTGCCATCTCTTTCCCGCATCCCTGAAGGCCCCTGATGCACCTCGACCCGGCGACCGTCATTAAAACGGCAAATGCCATCGCGGCAGAGATCGATCTCGGGAGCCTGCTGGAAAAGCTGGTGCGCGTCGCCCTTGAAAAAACCGGGGCGCGGCGCGGTGCCCTGCTGCTTGAAAAGGGCGAAGAATGGGCGATAGAAGCCATGGGAGAGGCTGACAGGCCCGCTGTTGACGTATTAATGGGCCGCGCCATAACCGCAAACGGCGAGGTGTCTTCAGCAATCGTCGCCCAGGCGGCCCGCCTGCGGGAATCGATCGTCCTGGACAACGCCTGCCAATCCGGCGCGTTCATGAATGATCCGTATATAAAGAATCATAAGGTAAAATCAGTCGCGTGCATGCCCCTGATGAACCGGGAAAGGATCAGCGGCATCATCTATCTTGAAGACAACCGGGCCGCCAGGGCTTTCACCGACGGGAGCCTGGAGCTGTTGCATATGCTATCCACGACCATGGCCATTGCGCTGGACAATGCGCGGTCATACCGGAAAGCGCGGGAGGAGATCGCACAACACAGGGACAAAGAAGCAGCCATCAGGGAAGAACAGGAATACATCAATAAGGTACTGGAGACCGTCGCGGTGCCCCTCATCATCTCGCGTCTCTCCAACGGCAGGATACTGTACGGAAATCCGGCCTTTATCAAGTTAAGCGGCCTGAGCCGGCAGGAATATACCGACTTTCTCACGACCGAATTTTACGCCGATCAGGCCGACCGGCTTACCATCGTCGAAACGCTCAACAAGCAGGGATATATAAGCAATTTCGAGACCCGGTTCCTTCGCGGGGACGGGTCGTCATTCTGGGGACTCCTGTCCTCACGTATCGTCTCCCACAAGGGCGAGGTCTATGCGATCACGACATTCATAGACATCACGGAACGGAAACTCGTTGAAGATGAATTGAAACAGATTAAATACGCCATCGATTCGACCACCGACGCCATCGGCATGGCCACGGCCCAGGGCCGCCATTTTTATCAAAACAAGGCATTCGACAGGATGTTCGGCTTCACCGTAGATGAGGTCGCCCTTCGCCATCCAATTGCGGCGTACAAGGACAAGGTAATCGGCCAGGAAGTGTTCGAAGCGATCATGTCCGGCAACTCATGGCAGGGAGAGGTTGAGATGATCGCGAAAGACGGGAACTGCCTGCCCATCTTTCTCAGGGCCGACGCGGTAAAGGACGCCAATGGAAACGTGGTAAGCGTTATCGGCGTGCATACGGACATAAGCGAGCGGAAAAAGGCCGAAAAGCGTTTGATCCGAAGCGAGGAAAAATACCGCACCCTCGTCGACAACATGCAGGACGCCGTATACCGGTGCGACCTGGAGGGCAATGTCACCTTTGCGACCCCGTCGGCGGCGCGGCTCCTCGGATATCCCTTGGTGGACTCGCTGGCGGGAAAGAGCATAGGCAGGGATATCTATTATCATCCGGACGAGAGGGAAAAGCTGCTTTCCATCCTGGAAGAAAAGGGCACGGTTTCCCAATACGAGGCGGTGCTCAAGAAACATGATGGAAGTCCCGTTTGCGTGCTGACCAACAGCCAGTACTATCGCGACGAGAACAACAGCGTCATCGGGATCGAGGGCGTCTTCAGCGACATCACCGAGCGCAAGCGCGCCGAGCAGGAAATAGAGGCCTCGCTCAAACGCAACCAGACCCTCCTGCGCGAGCTCTATCATCGCACGAAAAACAACATGCAGGTGATCTCGTCGATGCTCTCGCTGCAATTGGAGTATGTGAAAACCGGGAAGATAGAAGAGATATTCAACGAGATGGAGAATCGCATCCAGAGCATGTCATTGGTCCACAAGAAGCTGTACCAGTCACAGAACCTTTCCAGCATCGACATGGGCGAGTACGTCATTGATCTTGTTGACATGCTGATAAAGAGCTACGGGATCCCCCACGACAGGATCGGTCTTAACTTCGACATATCGGGCGTGAATGTGCTCATAGACACGGCCGTGCCGTGCGGCCTGATCATAAACGAGCTGATCTCCAACGCGCTGAAATACGCCTTTCCCGACGGCCGAAAAGGCGAAATAACGATCCGGCTTCACAGGATCGAGGATGGCGGGATAGAGCTGACGGTTGCGGATAACGGCGCGGGCGTGCCGCCCGGCTTTGACTTCAGGGCCAACGGCAGGATGGGATTGAACATAGTTTTCGCCCTGACCGAGTACCAGCTTAAAGGCAGGGCCGAATTCATGTCCGTGAAGGGGACCGAATGCGTCATTCGATTCAAAGACACCCTCTTCAAACCCCGTGTATAGGAAGGGAATCGCAGATGAAAATACTGATCGTCGAAGACGAGGCCATACCGGCGATGGTGCTGAACAACCACCTGAAGAAGCGCGGCGCCGATGTGATCGGCCCGGTTTCGACCGGGGAAGAGGCCGTCATGAAGGCGAAAGAAAAATGTCCCGATGTCATATTAATGGACATTCGCCTAGCCGGCGAGATGGACGGGATAGAAGCGGCCAACAAGATCCTTTCCGAAATTCAAACAAGCATCATATTCATGAGCGGTTATATGAACGACACGGTCATCGAGAGAGTGAAAGACCTGAAATCGGTGCAATACCTTCACAAGCCCCTCAACATGGGTGCCATGGACCTTTTACTGGGTTATGCATGACCCTCGCGTCATTGATTCCGGGACCCATGCGCCCTTATATGACAAGATTTTGTCCATCGCCGACGGAGACGGTGTCATCGATCCCCAGGAAAAGCGCCTCCTTGCGGAGCTCATGACAGGAGCTTGATTTGAAGAATCCCGTCCCGGGGATTCTCCCGCAGAGCCGGAGAAGGAACGCAAGATGGAGCTGGGATTGAGATCAGCTACATCCCCCTGAGCCGGGCGATGCGGTCTTCCAGGGGCGGGTGCGTCGCAAACAGGGACATTCTTTTAGGCGAGCTGATCTTCGCCATGGCAAAAGAATCCTTAACCTGGGGAAGGGACGCCGCCTGCTGGAGACGCTGGAGCGCCGAAATCATGGCCCCCGGCGACGTGATGCTCGCGGCGCCCGCGTCGGCCCGGTATTCCCTTAACCGCGAAAAGGCCGCCAGCGGGATGGACGCCAGAACCATGAGGACGGTCTCCAGCACCATGACGGTAATGATGTATCCGAAAAATCCGAGGCCGCCTTCGTCATCGTCGCCGCGGAGGAAGCTGTCGAAAACCTGCGCGATGATCCTGGCCAGGAACATGACCAGGGCGTTCGCCACGCCGGTAAGAAGGGTCATGGTCACCATGTCGCCGTTGGCGATGTGGCTCACCTCGTGGGCAGCTACGGCCTCAACTTCGCTCCGCTCCATGGACGAGAGAAGGCCCGTGGAAAAGGCCACCAGGGATTTTTTCTTTGACGGCCCCGTGGCGAAGGCGTTCGGCTCGGCGGATTGATAGATACCCACCTCGGGAACGGCCGGGAGGCCGGCCTGCCGTGAAAGCCGGGCCACCATGTCATATATCTCGCGGCCACGGTAATCCTGCGTGGAGCCGTCCAGGAGCTGTATATTGTAGGCCCTCTTTGCCATCCAGCGGCTTATGGCCAGGGAAATAAAAGCGCCGGCCATGCCGAAAACGCCGCTGAATACCGCGATGCCCCAGGCTCCGGCGAGCCGTATGCCCAGCATGGGCAGCACCACGTTCAAAATAAGACTGACCGTGAGGATCACCAGGATATTGGTGAGTAGAAATAAACCTATTCTTTTCAGCATGAATATACACCTCGTAAAATATTAATATGTCATTGCTTGATTAAAAGATCGGCCCTGGAACCGCTATGGGCCAAAGGGCAAAGGCCCGTTTACAAGGACATTTGTAACCATTGGGGAAAATGTCAAGAGGTATGGTTACAGCGGCACATAAAAATTCCGGGTGTTTCCCCCGCCTTTTCTTATTGCGCCGGCCATAACTCCGTTAAAAAAAGCGGCGAATCCGGCAGCCCGGCCGGCTGGTTTTCCCTGTCGGTTTATCACCGGCACGATGATCACAGCCTGCGTCTACGTTATTTTTTTCACCAGCACCTTGTCGATCCTGTTGCCGTCCATGTCGACGACCTCGAAGGAATAGCCGCCATATGCGAGCGTTTCCCCTGCCCTGGGAATCCGGCCGATCCGCTCCATGATAAACCCAGCCAGGGTATTGTAATTTCCCTCTCCGGCGATATCAACCTTGAAATGCTCAATGAAATCATCCACTGAAACCATCCCATCAACCAGGTAGCTGCCATTCTTACGCCGCGTGATCCTGGGATTCCCCTCTTCAGTGAATTCCGGAACTTCTCCGACGATTTCCTCGATTACGTCATGCATGGTAACCAGGCCCGTCACTCCGCCATATTCGTCGATGACAAAGGCGACATGGGATTTATTGATTTTAAAGAGCTCAAGCACTTTGAGAGGGCTTATGCTTTCAGGCGCGTACATCGGCTTTTCAAGATGCCGTGAAAGCGATTTGTATTCACCCTTTATGATTTTTCTCAAAACATCCCGCGTTTTTATCACCCCGACGACATGATCAAGGCCGTTTCTGCACACCGGTAGGTATGGATAATCCCCCAGCTCGATTATTCTCTCCTTTATTTTTTTTCCCGTTTCGGTTATCTCGATATATTTAATATCCGGCCGCGGGCTCATAATGGACGCGATCCTGTTACCGTGAAGGTCGATGACCCCCTCGACCATTTCAACCTGCTGTTTTTTTATCAGTCCGAATGCTTCCCCTTCTTTAATGAGGACCTTTATCTCCTCCTCTGTAATAGGCGGTTCCGCCTTGCCGTCTCTTTTCGCCCCGATGCCCGTCATCACCAGGTTGGTTATCACCGTAAAAAGACGAACCAGGGGCATGAACATGATGGACAATATTTTCATGGGATACACCACAAGGGAGGCGATGCGCTCAGGGCTGCTCAATGCCACTCGTTTAGGAATCAGTTCCCCGAAAAGAATTGTAATGAACGTGATAGTAATAACGACGACGCCCGTACTGAGGGCATTGCTGTAACTCGCTATCGCCGGTACCGACTGGAAATATAATTGGAGGCTCCTGGCAATTGTCTCTTCGCCGTAAGCGCCGGACAGGATGCCGATCAGCGTTATCCCGATCTGGATCGTCGACAGAAACGCCGTGGGCGATTCCACGAGGCCCAGCACGGCCAGGTAGGAGGCGCGTCCCTCGCCGGCTTTGGCTATCAACCTCTGCTTCCGCGATGACACGACGGCCATCTCCGACATGGATAACAGGCCGTTCAGGAGTATCATCGAGATAATAACGATTATTGCGAACAATTCATGTGACATGGCAAAACACCTCATCCCTGCGTGGAGGACTCATTTATTAAGCGTACGGCTTATCCGACTCACCTTTCATGTGATACAGACAATATAACACCCGTAGAGGAATGGGGCAACGATAACGCGGCCCATCAGCGAAAAGCTCAAGGGCCGGCTTGCATGCACTCCCCTGTAAAGTAACGATTTGGTGCAGGGGCACGCGGGAAGCTGATACCGGCGCCGCACGGAAACACTCCAGGAGGATCGGCAATCCTAATTCTGTATGGCGGCCTGGGCCCGAATCAAATCATGGAGCGTTATGATGCCCTTGATCCTGTCCGTGCCTCTTTCAAGGACGATCAAAACATGGGCCGTGGATTCGACAAATTTGTTGCCCACCTCCTTCACCGTCTGATCGGCATAACACACGCCCATGTCATGCATTTGGGGCATGCTCTTCCGGATAACCGCATCCGTCAATTGCTGTCGCGTGAGAATCCCTTTTATCTCCGTTCCGGAAAAAACGGGAAAAGCCGCATAGGGGTACGTATCAATGATCTCCTGGAATTCTTCAAAGGTCAGCTTATGGAGCCCGACCGGATTGGGACTGGCAATGGCGGATATGGGCAGGTTCTGCCAGCTCTGCAGGTCCAGGGGCGGACGTATCTTGTGCAGCTCGTGGCCGTCCTGCACAAGAATGGCGTCGTAAAAATTCAAGGCGCCGAATCGATGGGCCACCGCCTGGCTGATGATGGTGCCGATCATCAATCCTGGCACCAGCGAGAACTGGTGGGTCATCTCGAAAACGATCAGCATCGACGTCAGGGGCGCCCGCACGATCGCGCCCAGGCAGGCGCTCATGCCCACCGCCGCCAGAACGATATGATCCGCCGGCGTCAGCGGGACCCAGTAACCCGACAGCCCGCCGATGAAATATCCCGTCAAACCTCCTATGAACAGGGAAGGGGCGAAAATACCACCGCACCCTCCGAAGCTATAGCAGGCAATGGTGGCCGCCAGTTTCGCACCGACAAGAATACCGGCTATTTCCCATGCCATGGCATTGTTCAGCGCGCTGGAAAGGTCCTGGTACCCGAGCCCGAATACCCCGATCTTCCCGGTGGCGAAAAATACGGCGCAGCCTATGATCCACGTTATGATCCCCCCGCACAACGGAAGAAGCCAGCGCGGCATGCGCTTTTGCCTGATGAGCCGGCCCCTGAGAAAAATCGTCCCCTTCTGGAAAGCCACGCCGGCAAAGGACGCGGCAAGGGAAACGAAAGGAACAACGAGATAGTGGAACCAGCTGATGTTCTCTATCGATGGAAGGGAAAAGGCGGGATGGCGGCCCAGGATGGCATAGACGGCGAACGCGCCGATGACCGATGAAAGAACGACGCGGCCCAGATAACGGTTGTTCATATCGCCGATGATTTCTTCGATGGCGAAGGTTATCGCGGCCAGGGGCGTATTGAAAGCCGCGGCCAGGCCGGCGGAAGCCCCGATCAGGGCGGCGCTTCTTCTCTGGCGCGGAGGTGTCCCCAGGACACCGTCGAGATTGGACGCCACGCCGCTCCCCAGGAATACCGATGGGCCTTCACGTCCCAGGCTGCTTCCCCCGCCGATACTGAGAACGCCGGCTATGAATTTCACGATGACCGGTCTGAAACTGACATAGCCGAGCTCTTTCCAGTAGGCCGTCTTGATCTGCGGTATCCCGCTCCCTGCCGATTCCGGACTGAACACATTCAACAGGTATCCGACCAGCAACGAGGTGACGCTGATGACAATGAAACTGGCAATGATGAAGAACGCGACGGATTTGGTCGCGAACACCAGGTATGTTTGTGAAAATAAAAAGTTGATTAAAAACAAAAAAGCCACGGCTGAGAGACCGGCAGCCAGTCCAAGCAGGCCGGTAGAGACCGTCCCCCGCACGTTTTCAGGGAATTGCTGCAGTAGATGTATCAGTAACTTTGGTTTTATCATGTGAATTCTATCAATTCCCGGTATTGAAAATCGGTGTGAATACTCAATCTTAATGCATTAATAACAAAATTCAATATTATTAAATTTTTTTTACAATATTAAAATGTTTGTTGATATAATTTGTCAATTATTTTCGTTGTAGAATTAGGGTTATGCAATTAAATTTTCCTTTAAAAAACATCTACTCGCGGCAACAACATGGAAATAGGGGCATATTTAAAAAAGCTGCGTAAAGAGAAAAATTATACTCTGAACGATGTAGCAACAAAGACCAAGATGTCAACCAGCCTGCTCTCCCAGCTCGAAAATGACAAGGCTTCCCCATCCCTAAATTCTCTTCAGGCCTTGTTGAGATTCTATGGTGTTGGATTATCCGCATTTTTCAATCAAGTTGAAAAAAATGACTACCTGGTTGTTAAAAGCAAAGATGCCGAAACCTTTACCAGTAAAACTGAAAAAGTTACCCTTACCTTTCTAGCCTCAAAGCTTCAGAATACAAAAAATGTATCATATAAAGCCCAATTGGAGCCGCACGCGGAGATTGCCATCGCACAACTGGATGACGACATAGAAGGGGAACGGTTTATTTACGTAATGGCTGGCTCCGTTGAGATTCAAATAAAAAATAAAGAAAAGGTTATTCTCCAAAATGATGATTCTATAATTTTCAGATCCTTTATATCCTGCAGAGTAAGAAACAGGGGGTCACGTGCTGCTAAACTGATCGTAACCGGCACGCCACCACTTTTCTGATTCTTTTTTTACTAACAATTTAGCCCGCATGTGCATTTTATCCTAAAAAATTTCTTGACGCGAATTTTTGTATATTTGATATAATTGAAAATTATTTAATAATTTTAAAATATTTTGTTACCTCTTTTCCGTATCAATACCTTACAATTATAACATGCTATCTTTACCGGAAGGAATTCAATGATAAGATCAATAATCATAGTGTTATCCCTGATGAAACTTATTCTTTTTGTTGGATGCAACACCCGCGATTATACGACTAATAATCCATACTCTTCGGCAAAATTGAAATTAACAGATCCGGCCATTTGCAGCCGGGTACACATGAATTATAGCGGCAATAACATATGGGAAAACCTGATACGTGCCGATTTGACTGACTTGAAACAATACATTCTCAATGATTCCTATTGTCAGCGTGAGAAATCACGCTGAAGGGTAATAAAAACAATCAAACATATCAGGAGGCATGAGCATGAAAACCTTGTGTATGACAATACTCATTTCAGCCGCAATTCTCGCAATGAATGCATGTGCAAAAGACCAAATAAAGGAACCCGTTCAGGTCGGTGCGAATAATGCCTTTGTAACAGGATCGAACGAACAGCTGGCCAAATATCCGGTAGCCGGATTCGCCTACAAAAGCGCAACTGTTCCTGAACGGCAGTGGAAAACATGGGCGCGCGTCGCTTCACCTGCCGTGAAGGATATTCTCGGTAAAATCCCCGACGGCTACGTCCTTGAAGTGCGCGGACATGCGGATGCCAGCGGTCCTGAAAAGCAGGAAGGCGATAAACCAGGGAACATGAACATCTCCCGGGACCGGGCTAAAGCGGTGGTTAAAGCACTTGCATCCGAAGGCATAGAATCGAGGAAGATCACCTATAAAGGCGTTGGGTCCTCCGAACCGCTTACGGGATATGCTCCGCGCAGCGGCCAGCAGCGGAGAGTAACTTTTTCCATTGTGCCTCAATAGGACGCATCTGCAAGCATCTCTACGGTCATGAGCATTCACGGCTCATGACCGCATACTCTTTGCATCGTTGAGTATAACTAAAAATGCAGCGCTATAACCTGTAATAAATAATGAATGCATTCAAAAGAATCTTGCCATATATTCTAATCGCTGCTTTCTCCTTTTTATGTTGCACGGCGGCACCATCAAAAAAGACAGGGATGCCATTGCATTTTTCAATATTATTTGCCGGAGACATACTACTGGCTAATGAAGCGGAACGATATATTGAAATAAAAGGCAGTGGTTACCCCTTCTCCAGAATAAAAAATGAATTTTTGAAATATGACTTTATATTCGCCAATCTTGAAACGCCAATTACCGAACGAGGCGTCCCGGTACATCCCAAGCCATATATATTCAGGATTAAGAATGATACCGCCACATGCCTGAAGGACCTGAAACTGGATGCTGTTTCAATAGCCAACAATCATTTAATGGATTATGGTCCGGAAGGGATGAAAGATACGCTATTTTTTTTGAAAAATATGAACATACAGTATGCTGGCGGAGGCTTAACCCTGGATGCGGCACGGAGACCTGCGCGCTTGAATCACGGAGGGACCACTATAATTATCCTCGCGTACAATGAAAGGCCGCCGGCAGCATTTTCCGCATCCATCGATTCACCGGGAATCGCCCCCCTTGATCTTTCGTTAATAAAAGAAGATATCGAGACGCACAGGCGTGGTGACACTATTATCATTGTTTCTCTTCACTGGGGCATCGAACACACCATATCTCCGCAACCCTACCAGATAACGCTGGCTCACTCCATCATTGATTGCGGGGCGGATGCCATTATTGGTCATCATCCTCACTGGCCCCAGGGTATTGAACTGTATCATGGCAAACCCATCGTGTATTCTCTTGGCAATTTTATCAATGGTTACACCAATAAAATCGAGCATGATAATATTGCCGTCGTTTTATATTATAGTGGGAATGATCTGGAATATATAAAGGTTTTACCTGTTGCAGGACGAAACAGGCAAATACGGTTTCAGCCTTATCTTCTCAATCGGATAGAAGCGGCAACAGTGCTTGCATTATTGCAAAAACTGTCCTATGAATTGAATACTGAAATCAGCATTGATAATGACTGCGGGATAATAGATCCCCGTAAAGGCATACCCGCTGCAGGAATGGGGACTCCCGGCGACAACACAAAACAATATACCCGCACCGATTATCACCAGTGATACAATGGTCCGGGTAAGGATGATTTTCGGTCACTCTTTCTTAAGATCCGATGAACGATCTGCATGTATCTGATATCGACGCAATATGCGCGACGAATATTTTTGGACATTCTGCCTCAGCAATATTATCCTGGATCCATTTTCAGTTTCGACTACATGATACTTCTGATTGTTGTTTTCGATTGCGGAGATCACATCGTTAATTTTTGAAATCCTCCTATTGTTTATTCTCGTTATGACCATGTTTGAGTAATCATGATAACCTACATTGATCTCATCTGCCAAGACTTTTGTAAGGACAATCACTGCGCTGCGGTTTGGGGTCATGACACCGTTAAAATAATAATTAAGAAGTCGCGTTGGTCCTTCGTCATACCATTTTGAACCCCATTCCTGCAGGTAGTTCTTGGTAAGGGGTTCAAACACGAGACCTCCTGCAATATAATATGTCGGAGCCACATCATATTGTTCATACGGGACAAGCTGCATTGACTGTTTTGTTCGCTTCAGCCTGATACTTGATTTTTTTACCTCACCTTTTCTCAGAACAACGACCGGAATCGCATCGTTCATGAACCGCTTCTGTACGGCGTACAGAAGCGACGTGCGCTCGCCCTTTCTGAACTCAACGGAACCATCATTCCCCACGCGCATTGAATCAATGTATAGAATGATATCACCTTCGGCTAGGACATTACGCGCCGGGGAAAGGTATTCAATTCTATTAATGAACACACCCGTCATATTCTTCCCCATGTTACAGGATCTTCTAAGATCAGAGTTTTCCATGTTCTGGATATGCAGACCCAGGTCGGGGAATCCATCATACCGGCCGTCCCGGATATCTTCAAGGAAATGACCGATGACAGGCGTTGCGATCATGTAGCCGATGTTTTCTCCTGTTACATCGGCCTGGAAGGCCACGCCCACGATGCTGTCATTCATGATGACGGGCCCGCCGCTGTTGCCTGAATTGATAGCCGCGTCCACCTGACACGCCATGAACTTAACGCTGCTGTGCGCATATCGCACATGTTCAATGCGCGACACCACGCCTTCAGTGATGCTCAGTTCGTCTCCGCCGACTGGAAATCCATAAACTGCGACTTTATCGCGGATACTGGGAAGTGTCGATATCGGGATCGGTTTGGTGCCATCGAAAAATGCTTCATCATTGACCGTGAGAATTGCAAGATCGCATTCATGGGCAACAATGTGTATCCGGGCATTATACTTTTTCGCCTGATCGGAACGCTTCACTTGCAAGAATGTGCTGTTGCTGACGACATGGGCATTGGTAAGAATCCGATTTCCCGCAATGATGCAACCCGACCCTGAAGACTCCTTCTGAGTTCTCTTTTGCCACGGCTGGGAGTAATTATAATCCGCGTAAATTGAATAGATTTTTACAATTGACGATTTGATCGACACATCCGGGGGCAGCGCGGTATTTCCCAGCAAAAGAGATGACAACAGCAGACATGAAACCATGATTGTGCGATTAATCTTCATTTTTTTGTTTGATTGCGGTACCACCATGGACGCCGATGACCCTTCCTTGTCATTTTTTATGCAGATGACGACATGGGTTTTATTGTTCTTTGCAATTTTGTCCCGCAGTATCTCGTTATCCTGATCTTCGGTCTTTTTTTAAATTTGGAATTATTATGACAAAAGGAAGGACGGCTATTGAAAGCATTGGCCGCCAAGTTTTTTGTGACACATCATGTGACATTGAGCCCTGCCTCTTGAGGTTGCAAAACTCACTTCCTGAAATCCGTACCATGTCGTCGGCTGATTTGAGTGGTGTATCTGATCTGTTCATGTGGTGCCAGCCACGTGTATTTTTCAGGGTTCGATCAAATGACAACAGGTTTCCTCTTTGTTCCATTATAGTACATGCCCCATATGGATTAATCAACTTTTTTTTCACTTGATTATTTCGGACCACGACAAAGATTCGTCCAGCGACAATCGCTCCGTTTTCGCCATTGCATTTACGCGTTGTCGTCCTCGACGACCTTTTTGAATTTTTTTTGAAAGCCGGGCAGGGCCGCGCGTATGCGCACCCATCCCGGCAGCATGGGAACCCCGATAGGGTCTTCCATGAACTCTGTGACACCCTGTGTGAGGGCTTCGACGAATATCTCGGTGTTGACGATTTCCTCGTGGCGGTCATAGGCGAGCCCGTTGAACATGGCCAGGGCATTGTATTTTTCTATTGCAAACCTCGATTCCTGGATGTAGGTGGCGAGGAGCGTTCTGAAAAACGAGCCCGACATGACGATGCCGTCCTGGGTGAGCACCTTGAAAAGAGTCTTCGCGATTTCATTGGACATGCGAAAGAGACCGGTATCGCGCTGTAATTTATCGATATTCTGGTGTTTGTGATCGTACGTTTCCAGCAATTCAACCTGGGCGACCCTGTTGACCGTTGTCTTCGAATATATTTCGCTCAGCATGGAGACCTCGAGGCCCCAGGTCGGTGAAACGCGAAGGCCCCGCGCCAGGGTTGCGATGAAGGCGAATTCACCGGAGAGGGCGAAGCGAAAGCTGTCGAGGAACTCGAGGAACCTGTTGTGTCCCAGGATTTTCTTCAGGGAGCGTATGAGGGGTGTATAAAAGAGGCGGGTGACCCGTCCATAAAACCTGCTGGTGGCCCTGGCGTAATACCCCTTGCAGAATTCATAGTCCAGGGCCGGGTGGACCACCGGGTAGAATAATCTCGCGACCAGTTCCCTGGAATAATTCACGATGTCCGTATTATGGAGCCCGATGGCGTAGGTGTCCCTGTCAGCCAGAATATATCCGAGGGTCATCCACACTGACCTCCCCTTTCCCGGCGTGGAAAGATCGAAATCAGCATCCGACAACTCTTTGTATAACGACAGCATGCGGGGTCCGTCATGCCATACCACTTTTACCTCACCCGGCAGCACGGAAACTTTTTCTTTGGCAATGGCGAACTGATCGGCATCGGCGCGGTCGAGGGATATAATTATTTTTGAAACATAATCGACCTTCTTGAGCTCTTCGATGATCCTGGGCATGGCGGGTCCCTCGAATTCCGAGAAGAGCGCGGGCAGAAGGAGTACCATGTTGCGCATCTGGGAAAACTGGCGCAGTTCCTCTTCAATTGAATCAACCGATCTCTTGCTGATGTTTTGCAGCGTCGTTATTGTTCCGTTTTGAAAAAAATCAGCCATGACCGCCTCCTGATGATTTGCCGTTACATGATGAACGTCAATGTATCTTATAACAGGCCGATAAATATTATTTCTAGAAATTTTGCCAACAGCGCCGGATTCGGAAGTATAAAGAAAATATCACTCCAAGATTGACATAATATTCTCTTGATGCATAAAAAATATCTTCAAAAAAGAATTTTGTCAACAGTAAAAATCGGGATTTCCACACTTATCTAAGCGCTGTAAAAAACTCATGATGCGGAGATACAACCTGAATAATGCCGGATACTAGCGTTTATAGAAGCCCTCAATTTGATTGACGAGGAGGAGCGGACCGCGTTTAATATTAAAGAGACATTCCCGGGCAACTCCGATACAAGCGGGTTTTCTCAATTAATCAAAGAGTTGATTATTTCTGAATATTTAAACATCAACCACCTCGAACGATACGGGCATCGTATTTCGATCGAAGGGAGCCCTCTTTACTATTTTTAATCATATGCCGAAAAAAAATGAATGTGACGGCGTCAATTATCGAAAACCACGGAAACCAATAACACGGCCGTTGATGGCCAATCGCCAGGCTTTTCGTTTTTCACTGAATCATCGGCGCATGACATGGTTTCACACCGCAAATCCCTCCCGTCGACTTTCATAGCATTTGAGTAAAGGCAATTTTTACATTGACATTTAATAAATAATCACCTATGTATTATTTGTATAAACTTCGAGGATAACATTTTAAAATTTCATGGAATATGACGTAATAATCCGCACTATCATAATTGCAATAATTGCCGGATCATTGGGGATGGTCATTTCTGATCGTTTCAAATTCCCCGCAATTATTCTCTTTTTCATATGCGGCATAGCTTTGGGCCCGTACGGAATCGGGCTCATAAGACCCGAGTCATTAGGCGGCGGCCTCACTATTCTCATCACCCTCTTCGTCAGCATAATCCTATTTGAGGGGGGACTGTCTTTAAATATCTCGAGATTACGAACGATTCAAATCTATCTTGCACGGCAAATCGTGTTAACAATTGCCGTGACCATGACATTGAGCTGGATTGCAGCGGTATATATTGCCGGGCTCAGATTTGACCTGGCTCTCATATTTGCGTCTCTCACTATAGTCACCGGGCCGACTGTTATAAAACCCATCATACGATTTATCCCTCTGAGAAAAGACGTAAAGACATTTCTTAATGGCGAGGCGGTCATCATTGATGCAGTCGGTGCCATACTGGCCATAGCCATGATTGAATATTTTGTTTCTCAACAGGTTCTCGGCCTCACCATCCTTGGCTTTATCCTTTCCATTTTCACTGGAGTCGCCATCGGCGTCATATCCGGCTTGCTGGTAAAAGTGCTCCTGATGAAAACACCGGCTGTTCCCGAACACAGCCGCAGCATATTCATACTGGGGATTGTTTTTCTGGTCTTCTATATCGCCGAATCAATATCTTCAGAATCCGGTTTGATGGCGGTGGCGGTTTTTGGCTTGGTGCTCAGCACCATTGGCTACAGAGATAAGGAAAAACTCCTTTCTTTCAAAGAACAGATATCGAGAATCGTTATTTCACTGCTGTTCATTCTGTTATCGGCGCATTTCAACATCTCACTATTATCCGAGGAACTACTGCCCGGCCTGGCGGTCGTCGGCATAATTATTGCGGCCCGATTCCCGACTATTTTCGCAAGTACCGCCGGAGGTGCATTCTCGATACGGGAACGGCTCTTCATGGGCTGGGTCGGCCCCCGGGGAATAATCGCTCTTTCAGTAGCTTCAATCGCGATAATAAAACTAAAAACAGCGGGCCTGCATAACACGGAGATCATCGAGATTCTCATCTTCATGCTGATATCGATTACAGTATTGCTGCAGGGTTTGAGCGCCGGCGTGGCGGCTCGAAAGCTTGACATCCTCATCACCGGCGACAAGAACATCATCATCCTCGGCATCAATCCAACAACTATAGGCATGGCATTGAAGTGGCGAGAATATCAGAACGATGTGATTTTTATCGACTCAAATCTCTCCAACTGCCTGCTGGCTGGAAAAGAAGGATTTTCATACATTCATGGAAACGGACTGGCCCCTGACACCTTTACCGGAATAGATGTCGATGACTATTCCTCCGTGCTGGCGGCATCGCCAAACAACGAGATCAATGTCCTTTTCTGCAGATTTCTGAAAGACAGCTACGGTGTAAAAAACCTGTATGTTATATTGACCGAAAAGGCCGGTGAGGAGCTTTCGGACATAATACGGTCCGAGGGAATCAAGACGGCTTGCGCCTGTTTGCGCGCATCCAGGTCCGCATCCTTTTTCAATATAATAAAAGAATACTTTACTACAAAAAAACCGGTCATCAGGGAAGTATCCCTCACCAATGAGGCATTTCTGCAGAACAATCCCGGAGAATACCCGATCCCGGAGAACATCTTCATCCTGTTCATCATCAGAAACAGGAAGAATTGCCATGTGTATCATGAAGGCTTACAATTGGAAAAAAACGACACCCTTTGCATCGTAATGAATGATGCCTCCACGACGGCACAACTGAGCGTGTTCATGGAACAATACGCGCCTCTTCCGCCGGAGCCCGGCAGGACGTAAGAGCCCCTGTTTCTCAAGCCTAATCGAATGACACTTTCATGCCGACCATGAACTCAAAAATCATGCTCTTCGATGAATAATTATCAAGATCGCGCAGGATCAGGTCGGTTTCAAATTCTGAAAAATAACCCCAGTGGCTGTTGCTCATTTTTCTTTGGGCGTTATAGGCTCTCTGCGGAAGGAAACCGCCGGCAGTGAGGAACACTGAAAGTATATTGCGGAACCGGTACTCGGCGCTTATGTCAACCTCATCACCGAACCATGTGGTTCCCCGGCCCCTCCAGTACATCACCTTGGTGGTGCCGAAATGAAGCAGCTTCATTTCCATGATGAGCGAATCCAGCACCGTGTAACGCGCCTTGACGCCGCAGCCGTAAAGGCCGTACCATTGGGATTTACCGCTGCCTCTCAGCGCAAGACCGCCCGTCGAATCAACGGCGATAAGGGAAAAGTCATGGGAGCCTTTAATCTGCTGAAAGGAGATGCCCGCGTGGGGCCTGTCGGGATCGCCGGTGGCGCCTTCGGCGATGAGAGAGAACTGGAGGTCCCGGTTGTCAAAACCCGCCTCGCACTCGAACAGGCCGGCCATGATCCGGACCCTGCGGAACAGGTACAGCTCGTTCCGTATGCGGATAATGCCGGTATTGAAGATACCGCCGAAACGCAGGAACCACCTGCCGCTCATGATCTTCCAGTGCAGCCCCAGCCAGTGAAGGGAAACCTTCCTGCCGTCCCCCTCGAGGGCCCTGTCCGGATCGAAGGTGTCGATCATAAAGCCGCCGGCCGTGCGGTCATATCTGAAATTCAGCGACCTGAGAGTGAGGCGGTTCGTGGTATACCGGTCATCCTCAAAAACGTAATACGCCTCCCCGCTGATGATCGAGCCGATGGAGAACCTCGAGCCAAGGAACAGGACGTTATCCATGACATATTCGGGCATATCCGATTCATGGCCGAAGCTGTCATCGGCGTTATCAAAGGCCCGTATGTACCCGGCGTAGAGGCTCGTCTTGATTTTCGGAAAATGATGACTGTACTGGATGCCGGTGGCATCCCGTGCAATGATATAGCCGCCCGGCAGGCTGAAAGGCAAAAGACCGATGGAGAGCTCCGAACCGTTAACGGGCCTGAAGAGGGCATAGACGTCACGCACAATGAAATCCCCCTTGCCCGAATCGATCGACGACGATCCCTTGCCGAACAACGAACTGATATCGAATACGGTGCGTATCTCGATTTCGGGAATGATGGCAAGGTTGATGCGCGACCTGAGAAAAAGGTCCAGGTAGTTGATGTTCTTGTAGCCGTGCCGCGAGGGCAGCGTATCCGGCACGTAGGTCCGGCCGGCGATATCCCACATGCGCACTCTAAAATAACCGGACAGGTCGATCCGGTCGAGCAGGGTGTCAAGAGTTGATCCCGTGGAAACGACCGGAGCCGCCATCAGCGTCACGATGATGATTGTTTTAAACGACGCATTTCTCTTCATATTATTTACGGCTTTCCGCGGAGTACTTTTTCAGCCACTCTTCCACCAACCCCAGGCGGGTGATCTCGTCGATGAACATGTCCACCTGGTTTTTAAGAATGACATCACCGAAGGGTAGACCGATGCATAAATGCTCGAACCTGCCGCCCCCTTTCAGGAGGACATAGGCGTTTCTCAGTTTTGCGCTGTTGCCGTAGAGATATTCCAGGTAAAGCGAGTCATGAACGAAACCGTCAACGGCTCCCTTGCCCAACAGGTCAAGCCCTTCCCCGTTGGAAACGACAATGACCCGGCGCATATCCGGAAAGGTTGTTTCCAGCAGATGCTGATAGGAGCTTCCTTTTTTTACGGCAAAACGGAAAGTCGGCAGCCTCTTGAGGTCCCAGATGGAGCTGATGGGCGTCTGCTCGAACTGCTCCCCGAAGCGGGTTTGAGGAATGGAACGATTGTCAGCGAGGATACCGGGAGTCACCGAGATGTACGGTTTCGAAAACCAGATGACCCGCCCTCGCTCCAGGTTGCGCGAGAAACCCGCTATCACCATGTCGACCCTCCGCGCCTTGATGGCGGCGGCATATTCCTCCACCTCAAGGGGCACGAGCACGACGCGGACCCCAAGGAACTCACCAAAATGATGGATCATTTCTATCTCCGCGCCTTTGGCTCCGGCATTGAAATTGAGGGGCGGATAATCCATCGATATGCCCACACGGACCGTTTTTTCTCTCATGATAGATGAATACACTTCGCCGTTCCCGGCGGCAGGGGCCGGCACGACGCCCAGAAGAGTGATGAAACAACTGGCAACAATCATCATGCTGCGAAGCATGTGGGGCCTCCTCCAGTGGTTATAATGATACCGGTCCGGTTACCGTGACCGTTCCAGGTACAGCGTCCTCGTCGGATACGCGAATTGAATCTTGAGCTTGTTGAATTTCTTTAATACCTGCAGATTGATATGATGTTGCTTGTCCATATAATAATTATAGTCCGATCCTATTACATAATACACGGCCTCGAAGATCAGGCCCGAATCGCCGAACTCCTTGAAGTGGGCCCGGTCGAATTCTACATCTTCGGTTTTGGAGATGATTTCCCTGATAATACCCGGAATTGCGTCAACCTGCCGGGGAGTCGTCCGATACACGACACCGACAGTCAGCACGACACGGCGTTTATCCATCTTCTTGTAATTGTGAACGCGGCCGTTGGTCAGATCAGTGTTTGACAGGATGATCTCTTCGCCCCCGATACTTTTGATCCGCGTTGTTTTTATCCCGATCTTTTCGATGGTGCCCATCTTGTCATCAATGACGATGAAGTCGCCGATTTTAAAGGGCTGATCAAAGAATATCACAAAGTAGTTGAAGAGATCGCGAAAAATCGTCTGCGACGCCAGGGCGACCGCCACGCCGCCAATGCCGAGGCCTGTGACAACAGCGGATATGTTGAACCCGATGTTGTCGATCACGAAAATCGATCCGATGGTCCAGATGAGAATATTTATGAAGGTGGATATGCCCCGGATGCTCTGATCTATCTGGTCATCGCTTTTCTCGCCGTCTTTGCTCCGCAAATACGTTTTCAGCGAATCCCTCACGATATGTGAAAACAACCGCAGTCCGAAAAACGTTATTGCGATGATGAATCCAAGATAAATCATCTTCCCCGCCTGGGAGGAGAGCGACAGGAAGTTGGTCAGGGACAGGTATATGATGATGCAATACATCAGCGGGGCGACGTAATTGGGGATATGCGACAACCTGGATAAAATTGACCCCGTTTCTTCCCCGGACGAGCTGGCCCTTTTCCTGTTTACGTAACGCTTGAAACCTTTCACCGCGACGAATCCGATCAGGATGGTCCCGATGCACAGGGCTATCGCAATGATTGAATTTCCCAGAACGGTATAGCCTGTTATATACTCCGGTAAAAAGCTCATGTCAAATGTCCCGAATTATAATATTGTCGTCATTGAATGTAAAGGTAAAACCCGAACTCACTCCTCCGTCATGGCTCACCTCGCCGCCCAGCTGTTTCGTCAATGAATCAATCAGATAGACCCCCAGATGCCGCTCATCAGCCGCCAGGCTATTGTAATCGAAACCCGGACCATTGTCGCCGTATCTCATTATGACCATGTTTCCTTCATTCGAAAACTGCACGGTCACTATTTTTTTTTCATTCTGCATATTTTTGAACCCGTGCCTGATTGAATTGGTCGCCAGCTCGTTGATTATAAGGCCGAATAATGACGCCGATTTGGCGTTAATATGGAAATCGCCCCCGGAAATGGCAACTTCAATGCTGCCGCGCGGGATGTCATAATTCTGTATTATGAGATCGATAATTCCTCGCATGTAATCATCCAATAGCAATTGAGAATCATCCTTCCCGGCATAAGACAGCTTATTATATAGAACAGTAAAAGTCTGGATCCGGTTTTTAAGTTTCATTATTAACGTGTCACTGTTTGCGGCATCCGTTAACGAAATCAGCGAGCTCAATGTAGCCAGGTTGTTTTTTATGCGATGATGCGTTTCACGGATCAGCATTTCCTTCTCTTCAAGGGAAGCAGTCAGCATCCTGGTTTTTTCCTGTAGCAATATTTTCTCATTTTCAATAATCCTTTTTTTACTTATGGATCGTGTCATAAAGGTGATCGAAATGAAAATAATCAGCATCATTCCCGCATTCCAAAAATGAAACAAATGCAAAGCACCTTGATCAATATAACTGGATGCCATTATGAAAAAAGTCGATAAACAACTGAGAAAAAAACTGTAATAGGCGTTAATATACAAGGAAGATATGATAATCGGGATTGTATAAAAAAAGAATAATCTATACTGAGATGTTGTGACAATATCTGCGAAACCCACAATGAATGCGAGCATCATAGTTATAACAATAGTGATAATTCGATTATCCCTAAAACTTCTTATATAATTCTTCATATTATTATTCATATTCACTGATTTTCTTAGCACATTAAAATTTGATAAAATGCCTTAAAAATATGACATTATTTATTCATGGAATATAATATACAAAAATTTCAGTAATATTTAAATATATTTAATATTTTTTATTTATAATAAAATTATATTTGATTTATCACTGCCAAATCATTATATTAACAAATAGACAAGTTGTGTTTACCCAAAGCAAACGCCTCATTTTTACTTAATTGCTAACATAATAACTATCGAGCACATTGTTTTATATAATTATGTATGTTTGATATTAATAAAAATATTCGTAGCAAGATATTCGATAAACCAAATTTCTTTATAACTGCGATAGGATTCATTCTCGTATTGCTTTTAGGCTTTATAGATTCACTAATCGATATCCGTATAAGCTTTTCGATATTTTACGTTCTCCCGGTTGTTCTTGTCACATGGTATGCCGGAATCAAGATTGGAATTCTATTTTCAATTCTAAGCTCTGTGATGTGGTTCATTGCAGCGATTTTTTCACATAAACATGAAATTCCCTTTACCATTGTAGCATGGAATTCAATCGTACGCCTCGGCTTTTTTATCATCATTTCTTCAGTTCTTCATTACTTTAAAGTAGAAAGAGAAAAAGCGCGGATCGATTTTTTAACGAGGATATCAAACAGGCGACATTTCGAGGAAGTACTTACAAATGAAATCCAACGCAGCGACAGGTACAATCACCCGCTCACCATTGTCTACATGGATGTGGATAATTTCAAGGCCATCAATGATAATCTCGGGCACCGGGCTGGGGATAAAATTCTGACAACAATCTCTTCCATTATAAACAGCAATATTCGTTCTACTGATTTTATCGCTCGTCTTGGCGGTGACGAATTTGCATTCCTCCTTGTTGAAACAAACGAGAATGAAGCGAAAAATTTTATTAAAAAGGTTCAACACGAATTGCTCATGTCAATGGAAGCTCATGCTTTTCCCGTAACTTTCAGCTTTGGCATTGTGACATTTTATACTTTCACGAGGAACATCAGGGAGATGATGCACATCGCAGACACATGCATGTATCATTCAAAAAAAGCAGGCAAAAATAGAATCAGCCTAAAAGTGGCAAGGTAACCAAAATGTCAAAATTAATATTAGCCGCCAACCGGCTTCCGGTTACGGTCGAAATTAAAAAAAGCGGCGAACCTGCCTTTAGTCCAAGCGTTGGCGGTCTCGCTACCGGCATGTCGTCATTATCGAAAAAATATTCCTGCCTATGGGCCGGCTATTCCGGGATTCCCTTAGAAAGCATCGAGCAAGCTAAATCAGATCATATTAAGAATATCCTTATTGATAAATATAATGCATATCCCGTGCCTTTAACGGATCAGAACATCGAATTATATTATAATGGATTTGCCAATAAGACAATTTGGCCGCTGTTCCATTATTTCCCCTATTTCACAAGTTTCAATGAAGAAACATGGAAGTCATACATGGAGGTGAACAACAAGTTCTTTGATACTTTGAAACAGGTCTACGAACCGGGAGACATTATCTGGGTGCACGACTACCATCTCATGCTGCTGCCGGGAATCATCAGGCAGAATATCCCCGATGCGACAATCGGTTTTTTCCTTCATATTCCCTTCCCTTCATATGAGGTTTTTCGTCTGCTGCCATGGCGTAAGGAGCTACTCACTGGCCTCATGGGAAGCGATCTGATCGGATTTCATACATTCGGATATGTCCGGCATTTTTTAAGCAGCGTCCAGCGCCTTATAGGGATTGATCATTCCATGGGGCAGATGACTATAGAAAACCGCATGGTTAAATGCGACACATTCCCGATGGGAATTGATTACCAGCGATATTCGGATTACATGCACAACAAGAAAATCGTGAAGGAAATTACCGGCTTCAAGAAAAGCATGACCGGTAAAAAATTGATCCTTTCAATGGACCGGCTTGATTTCACCAAGGGGATCATAGAGCGACTCAATTCCTTTGAGCGCTTTCTTGATAAATACACTGAATACCACGGCAGGGTCCAGATGATAATCGTAACCGTACCATCGCGGATCCAGGTCGACACTTACATCAAGCTCAGGAAAACCATCAACGAGCATGTCGGCAGGATCAACGGGAAATACAACACCCTCAGCTGGTCGCCGATACAATACCTATACCGGTCACTTCCCTTTGAAATGATAATGACCCTGTATCACTGTTCGGACGTCTGCCTTGTCACCCCCCTTCGCGACGGAATGAACCTGGTGGCCAAGGAATACGTTGCCGCCCGTATCAACAATGACGGCGTTCTCATCCTCAGCGAGATGGCCGGCGTGTCCGAAGAGCTGGGCGAGGCGCTGATCGTCAACCCCAACAACAGCGAGGAAGTTGCCGATGCGATTGCTTCTGCACTTTCCATGCCAGAAGATGAAAAGCACCGCCGGATGCAGATCATGCAACGAAGGCTGCAGAGAAACGACGTGATTCAATGGTCTTCCTCCTTCATTGAGAAGCTGTCGAACATGAAGAAAATTGAAGAAGTATATATGGCAAAAAGCATAAATAACGCCAATCTGGGTGCGATTCTTGATGCATATCGGAGCAGCCATTCCCGATTATTGCTGCTCGATTATGATGGGACCCTGGTTACCTTCACCGACAGGCCCGATTTGGCCGTGCCGGATCCGGATCTTATCTCGCTTTTATCGGGACTAACCTCTGACATCAAAAATACCGTGGCAATAATCAGCGGCCGCAACTTTGAATTCCTGGAACGATATTTCAGCGGCATGCATCTGTCTTTGATAGCCGAGCATGGGGCCTGGATAAAGCTCAACGGCGACGGGTGGAAGACGATTTCGAACCTGGATACGCAATGGAAAAATGAAATAAGGCCAATTCTCGAATCCTATTGTGACCGGACTCCCCGTACTTTCATCGAAGAAAAGGAATTCTCTCTGGCATGGCACTACCGTCGAGCCGATGCCGAACTCGCCTCCATGCGGGCCATGGAACTAAAGGGGAACCTCCTGCACATGATAGCCAACCACAATCTCGGCATCATGGAAGGCAACAAGGTACTTGAAATAAAAAGTCTCGAGATAAACAAGGGTAAAATTGCCAATTTCCTGTTATCTGCCAAAGATTATGATTTTATACTGGCAATCGGTGATGATGTAACAGACGAAGATCTTTTCTCGGCAATTCCAGATAGCGGCTTCAGCATCAAGGTCGGATATAGCCAGTCAAAAGCAAGATACTATATAAGCAGAACTGCAACGGTGCGGCAGGTATTAAAGGAATTCGGGAAGGTTCATTGATGCCGGACGGAGTTATCGACAACACGCCGTGGTACAAGACCGCCGTATTATATGAACTGTATGTCCGCGGATTCCAGGACAGCAACCGGGACGGCAGGGGAGACTTTCGCGGCTTGATATCACGCCTTGATTATCTCGTTGACCTCGGAATCGACTGCTTGTGGCTCATGCCCATTTACCCCTCTCCCGGGAGGGACGACGGGTATGATATCATGGACTACTACGGCGTGAATCCTGAATATGGCACCATTGAGGACTTCCGGAACCTCCTGTATGAAGCGCATAGCAGGGGTCTGAAAGTTCTTGGAGAACTGGTCCTCAATCACACCTCAGATCAGCACCTATGGTTCCTTGAGGCGAAAAAGGGGCCCGTTTCACCCTATTTCAATTACTACGTATGGTCGGATAACCCTGACAAGTATAGGGAAGCCTGCATTATCTTTTCAGATATTGAAACATCCAACTGGGCCTATTGCAAGGAAAATGGATTGTACTACTGGCACCGCTTCTTCTACCACCAGCCGGACCTCAATTACGAAAATCCCCGGGTGCGCGAAGAGATGATACGAGTTATCAGGTTCTGGCTGGATATGGGCCTTGACGGTTTTCGAGTTGATGCCGTGCCGTATCTTTTTGAAAAAGACAGCACCAATTGTGAAAACCTACCGGAAACACACCTTTTTATAAAAGAGATAAGGACTATCATCGACCGGGATTATCCCGGCTCAGTATTACTGGCTGAAGCAAACCAATGGCCGGAAGATCTTGTTGAATACTTCGGAAGCGGCGATGAATTCCACATGGCTTTCAATTTCCCCCTCATGCCGCGCCTTTTCATGGCTTTGAAACTCGAGCATCACGGTCCCATTGTTGATATCATGAAGCGGCTTCCGCAAATTCCCGATACCTGCCAGTGGGCCATGTTCCTCCGGAATCACGATGAAATGACCCTTGAAATGGTTACTGATGAAGAACGTGACTACATGTTTCACACGTACGCCGAAGACAAACAAATGCGTATTAACAAGGGAATCCGGCGGCGCCTGGCACCTCTTCTGGGCAATGATAGAAAAAAAATAGAGTTATTATATGCAATTTTATTAACCCTTCCCGGTACTCCCGTAATCTATTATGGCGATGAAATCGGCATGGGGGATAACATCTATCTTGGCGACAGGAACGGCGTCAGAACACCGATGCATTGGAATGACAATAAAAACGCGGGGTTTTCCGAAGCGCAGCCGTCTCGATTATACGCTCCGGTAATAACCGATCCGGTTTATAATTACAACTCGGTCAATGCCGAGGAGGACATGAATAACTCAAATTCGCTCTTTAACTGGCTTAAAAACATCATCCATATCAGGAAAACATTCCCGGTGTTCGGTACCGGAACAATCGAATTTCTCTATCCCGACAACAAAAAAATTCTTGTCTACATGATCAGACAAGATGACATACGAATGCTCTGCGTATTCAACCTTTCACCGTCGGCGCAGCCCGTCGAAATTGATCTATCGTTTTTAAACAACTATGTTCCGATTGAAATTATCGGAGGGACCATTTTCCCGACAATCGGGGAATTGCCATACCTTCTTACACCGAACGGTTACGGATACTATATATTTCATATAATGGAATAACATCTCCGTATCGTATCGTGACTTAGCCTATAATGTTCGATTCAAAAAATCCCGTACTGTCGCGCAAGACGGCAACATCCTTAATTGCCGGATAATGGCTACCATTGCTTTGATCATGACCTTGGCGCATAAATATTCATTTTTCAATTATATAGGTCCAACCAAATAAAAAAACAGTTGTAAAACCAATTATTTTTATTTTTAATGAATTTTTAATTAATATATTTCATTTTAAATGAATTTTTTATTGACATATTGATATCACCTCTGTATTTTTATATGTAGAAAATCCATTACATAGCAAATTATCGGAGATGAACAAATGCCAGACGACGGAAAAAGAACCTCAAAGGAATATCGTAAAAGCTTTAAAAAATATGATATAGTAATTGATAAGACTACGGTTATCACGATTATTGTCGTGGTAACCGCGATATTCGGCGCCATGTGCGGCATCTTTTATCTCGCGGGGGTTTTTAAATAGAAACATGAATTGCTAACGGACACTTCACGCCATGGACATAGGCCCTTCGTTAAAAAAAATCAGGCTTAAAAAGGAATATACCATAAAAGAAGTAGCCGAGCGCATCAATGTCTCGGTCAGTCTTCTGTCCCAGATTGAAAATGATAAAATTACGCCTTCTTTACAGTCCCTTGAAGAATTGCTGAGGTTTTACGCGGTAAATTTTTCGGATTTTTTCAAGCAGGTAGAGCAGAAGAAGTATGTATACGTGAGCGAAGCCGACGCGGAAACGCTCACAAGCAGGGACCATGGCATCAAACTCACGCTGCTCGCCTCAAAATTACAAAATAACGCCCTTGAATCGTTCATTGTCGAAATCAATCCGGGCTCGACCCTGGAAATCGCGAAACTTGATGAAACCATAAACGGCGAGCGGATAATCTATGGAATATCGGGATCGATCGCGGTGAATCTCGACGATGAAACATTCACAGTCGGCAAAGGCGATTCAATCAATTTTAAGTCCTATGTGGCGTGCACAATGGTCAACAGCTCTGCTGATGAAGCAAGAATACTTGTTTCGGGAATGCCGCCGCTGGTTTTATAAGCTTCTTATCTTATGGGCGCCTGCGCAATAATCGGAGCGCGCAGCATATCAACCATCACATCAGGCTTTGTCCATCGATCATAGAGTGCGAAATCCCTACAAGTAAAAAAGACGGGGGTTTGGGCCCCCGCCTTTGATTACTGCCATTGTTCCATTACAGCTCTCTTCTTCATATTCCCTGCAGGCATGCCGGTTCAACGGCGCCTTCAGGGCCCCTCCGGCCCCGAAGGTCCGCCGGCCATTGCCGGGTAGCCCTTCGCAGCCGCCGAAGACGGTCCTGCTTCGATCAGCCAACGTCGAAACGGTCCAGGTCCATCACCTTACTCCACGCCGCGATAAAATCCTGCACGAACTTCTTCTGGGAGTCATCGCAGGCGTAGACCTCCGCCAGGGCCCTGAGCTGTGAGTTCGAACCGAAGACCAGGTCGACCCGGGTGCCGGTCCACTTGAGCTCGCCGGTCCTGCGATCATGCCCTTCGAACACGCCGTCGTCCTTGGCGGCCGGCTTCCATTCCGTGGCCATGTCGAGGAGGTTCACGAAAAAGTCATTGGTGAGCGCCTCGGGCCGTTTTGTGAAGACACCGTGCCTGGTCCCTCCAACATTGGTGTTCAGGACGCGCATGCCGCCCACGAGGACCGTCATCTCAGGCGCGGTCAGGGTCAGCAGCTGGGCCCGGTCGACCAGCAGATCCTCGGCCGACACTGCGTATTTGGCCTTCTGGTAGTTGCGGAAACCGTCGGCCTTCGGCTCGAGCACCGTGAAGGAGCCCGCGTCGGTCTGCTCCTGCGAGGCGTCCATGCGGCCCGGCGTGAAGGGCACCGTTACGTCGTGACCGGCATTCTTCGCCGCCTTCTCGACGCCGGCGCATCCGCCGAGGACGATCAGGTCGGCCAGCGACACCCTCTTCCCACCCGACTGAGCCTTGTTGAACTCGCCCTGGATTTTTTCAAGGGCCTGGAGCGCCTTTTTCAGCTGTGCGGGCTGATTGACCTCCCAGTCCTTCTGCGGGGCCAGGCGGATGCGGGCGCCGTTGGCGCCGCCGCGCTTGTCGGAGCCGCGGAACGTTGACGCCGACGCCCAGGCGGTCGAAACCAGCTCCCCTACCGACAGTCCCGAAGCCAGTATCTTCTCCTTGAGCGAGGCGATGTCCTTCGCGTCGATCAGCGCGTGGTTGACCACCGGGATCGGGTCCTGCCAGATGAGCTCTTCCGCCGGGACCTCGGGGCCCAGGTAGCGCGAGCGCGGCCCCATGTCGCGGTGGGTCAGCTTGAACCAGGCCCGGGCGAAGGCGTCGGCGAATTCATCCGGATTCGCCAGGTAGCGCCGGGCGATCTTCTCGTAAACAGGATCGAACTTGAGGGCAAGGTCGGCGGTGGTCATCATGGGGCGGACTTTTTTGGACGGATCATGGGCGTCGATAACCATGTCCTCGTCTTCCACGTCTTTCGCCAGCCAGATATAGGCCCCTGCCGGACTTTTCAGAAGCTCCCAGTCATACTTGAACAGGACCTTCAGGTAGCCCGTGTCCCACCTGGTGGGATGCGGTTTCCAGGCGCCCTCGATCCCGCTCGAAATGGTATCGCCCCCCTTGCCGCTCCTGTAGCTGCTCTTCCATCCCAGGCCCTGTTCCTCGATCGGCGCTGCTTCAGGCTCCGGGCCCACATGCTTCGGGTCTCCGGCGCCGTGGGCCTTGCCGAAGGTATGTCCGCCGGCGACGAGGGCGACAGTTTCTTCGTCGTTCATCGCCATGCGCGCGAAGGTCTGGCGGACATCATGGGCGGAAGCGGCCGGTATCGGCTCTCCGTTGGGGCCCTCGGGGTTCACATAGATCAGTCCCATCTGCACGGCCGCCAGGGGATTCTCCAGCTCGCGGTCGCCGCTGTAGCGCTTGTCGCCGAGCCAGGTATCTTCCGTCCCCCAGTAGACGTCTTCCTCGGGCTCCCATATATCCTCCCGTCCGCCGCCGAAGCCGAAGGTCTTGAAGCCCATCGACTCCAGGGCGACGTTGCCGGCCAGGATCATGAGATCGGCCCAGGATATCTTCTTCCCGTATTTTTTCTTAACGGGCCAGAGGAGGCGCCGCGCCTTGTCCAGGTTGACGTTGTCGGGCCAGCTGTTGAGGGGCGCGAAGCGCTGGTTGCCGGTGCCGCCGCCGCCGCGGCCGTCGGAGGTGCGGTAGGTGCCGGCGCTGTGCCAGGCCATGCGTATCATGAGGCCGCCGTAGTGGCCCCAGTCCGCGGGCCACCATTCCTGCGAGTCGGTCATGAGCGCGGCCAGGTCCTTTTTCAGGGCCTTAAGGTCGAGCTTCTTGAATTCCTCCGCGTAGTTGAAGCCGGGGTCCATCGGATCGGACTTCGAAGAATGCTGGCGCAATATTTCCAGCCTCAGCTGGTTGGGCCACCAGTCGCGGTTCGATGTGCCGCGGCCGGCCGGTTTATTATTCATATCGGTCATAATGGTCCTCCTTTGGGGTTATTCTTTTACCTGCGTCGTTAAAAACACCTGGAGCGACATCTGCTCTATCTGGCTCTGCAGCTCCTCGATGCCGTCCATGTGGGCGTCTTCATCGTTCAATATCTGCTGGAGAAAATCGCGAGTGGCGAAATCCTTCACCTCGCCGGCGAGGATGATGGCCTCATTGTAGGCCTTGATGGCCCCCTCCTCAGCGACATGGTCGTTGGCCAGCTGCTTGTCAACCTTGTCCCCGATCATGATCTTGTTCAGCGTACTGACCGTCGGCGTGCCCTCCAGGAACAGGATGCGGCCGATGAGCTTTTCCGCGTGCTTCATCTCGTCTATGGCGCGCTTCTCGAAGTGCTTGTGGAGCTTCTCATATCCCCAGTCGTCGCACATCTCCGAATGCACCATGTACTGATTGATCGCCGTCAGCTCGTCCGCAAGGAGCGCATTGAGCGCGCCGATAAGTTTCTCGTTTCCTTTCATTTACAACCTCCCATTATTGTTAGAAATTTTAAGATGCCAATCCCTGGACCATGGCCCCCATTGACGCCATGGCCTTGTTGCCCGCGATACTTATTATTTCTTTTTTCGTTTCAGGCATTTGTCACAAATGCCGTAAAACTGTATGGTATGGCCTGATATGTGACTCTTCGTCATTTCCCGGGCCTTTTTCGTTATCAGGTCCTGTACAGTCATGGGAAAATCAGTAACGGTTTTGCATGTATCGCAGATGAAGTGATAATGCAATCCCGGTATGGCGTCATAATGCTCCATCCCGTCGCCGAACTCCCTGCGCGTTAAACGCCCTTCCTCGACCAGTATGCTGATATTGCGATACACATTGCCCAGGCTGAGGGAGGGCATTTCCTTTTTCAATGCGTCATAGACATGCTGCGCCGTCGGATGATCCATGCGGGATCGTATGAACTCGCAAATCCTTTCGCGCTGTCTGCTTTTGCGGCGTATGGTTTTCATGTTAATAATGATTCTTAATATTAATATAAAAACCGGAAAAGGTCAAGTCAAAACGTGAAAAAATCGGGGTCACTTTCTTTTTATTTATGATGAAACGATACCCACCGGGTCACTCTTTAAATGTCACCCCTATGGAGGTGCCATTCCCGGAATTGATTGCCAGCTCTCCTTTTATCTGCCTGGTGAGCATCTCCATGAGCTGCAATCCCATTCCCCTTGATGTGCCGTTTTTCACGGCCTCCGGCAATCCGATACCGTCATCTGAAACGACAAGGGTGATATATTCCCCTTTTTTGCCGAGCTCGACATTCAATACTCCCGTTGATTCATCAGGGTAGGCATATTTCACCGTATTAGTCATCGATTCATTTAAAATAAGCCCGAGCGGTACCGCGCGCTTGATGTCAAGCTTGATGCCATCAAGCTTCATGTTCACGTCAATACGCCTGTTTCCCACGGTCAGGGTATCGACAAGGGATAGGGCCATTTTTTTAATGTAGTCATCCAGATCAACTTCCCGCGGATCGCCGGTATCATTCAACTGGGTATATATTTCCGAAATGGAGTGTATTCTGGATACCGTGTCATTGATGATCTTTATTGAATGGTCATCGGTCAAATCAGGTATGGAAAGGTTAAGAAGGCTCGCGATGATATTGAGATTATTCTTGACCCGGTGCTGGAGCTCTCTGAAAAGAACATTCTTTTCCTCCAGCGATTTCTCCAGGGCCTGCTCGGCATGCTTTCGTTCGGTGATGTCCCGTATGACCTCGATGGCCCCGATACGCCGGCCGCTTGAATCGAACAACGGGGCCGCCGCTATCCAGAGGTATGCGCCGGCATTCCGGTTCATGTGGGGAATATACGTTTCCGTATAGATGGTATTATCGACACGATGGGCGTTCCTATACCGTTCATCCGGCTCGACGTCGGGAAGAAAAATGGCATCGATCAGAATCGGCCGCCTTTCCCGGTACAAAGGAACGGCGTATGCGTAATCGCCCTGTCCGATCATATCCTCCTTCTTCGTTCCGGTCAATTGTTCCATGGCCTTGTTCCAGAAGACCACTTTCTGCTCCTGGTCTAGGACAAAGGTCGGATCCGGAAGAAACTCGATGATCTGGGCCATCTCTTTTTGATTGTTCAGCAGCTTCTCCATCAAGCGATGAAAGGCGTTGGCAAGGTAGCCGATCTCATCCGGGTATTTGCCCAGGAGCGGATTAATGGGCAACTCCCCCACGGTCATCTTGTTCATCTGGTCGGCGGCCCGGATCAGCAGGCGGTTCAGCGTCATCAGGCGGTGCAGCCTGGTCTGGGCGAAGCCCGCATAGATGGCAGGGAAATTATCTATGAAGGCGTCACGAAAATGGCCGTCACTGTCCTCGAAGAATACTATGGCGGTCAATGTTTGATTGATATTGATGCCGAAGATCTCGCCGAAGGTCGAAAAACCGGCCATGGGAAACGACCAGCGGGAGGAGAGACCGTCGAGCTCGCAAGAGTTGCCAATGCGGCGCAGGATGCAGTCGTTCAGGATCGCCACAACCGGTCGGGGTTTGCCCAGCAAAAAATCGTCAAAGGCGCGGCGCGTGGTTTCAATGAAATCCACGGCCTCCAGCAAGAAAAGCTCATCACCGGGGCTTATGTCGCAAAAAAACGTCATTACTCTATTGTCCGGATCTATTTCTCTAACGGCCCGTATGAATAATTCCCCCTCCAGCTCGATACCGAAGGAATATCCGGTCAGCCTATCATCCAGCTCCCCGGGCGGCACGCCCAGCAGCATGGTCAAATAATCCACCAGAGGTAAGATGCGGCCGGATTGCGTGTCCTGGACCAGGGATACGGTACGCCGGTCAGGATCGGCGTCCACGACAACAAATGAAACGCCGGTCTTGCGGAAATTATGCGACTTGAGAACGCTGTAGGCCATGCCGGGCGCGACCTTCACGAAAATCACGATCGCGTGGTCTTCAATAACCCGGGATCCGTCAAAGAGGTATGTATGCCGGTAATCCAGCTTGCCGCCGGCCGAACCGCCCACAAAGAGCACCGGGAAGCGGCCGCTGGCGTATACCGCCTCCATGAACTGGCCTTCGCAGGCCGATAACCCGTCAATGAAGGTCAGCGCGAAGCTGTCACGGACGCTGAGCGGAAAAGAGGGCCGGACCGAGGCCAGCGAATGGGCGATTCGCCTGACCCTTTCATCCCACGGGACAGAGGGCGTCCCGCGACGGATATCCTCATTGGGCAGAGGAATGGCGTGAATGCTGGCCGCATTGATCAAAGAAGGGGAAAACACTTCGACGACAACCGTAGACCAGGACTGACCCGTGGGGCAGTAGAGCTGCTCGCCCTGATTGATGGAACAGAGCTCGCCCGCCGTGGACACTGCCACCAGAGGAGTATTCCCGGCATGGCCCATTAAACGCGACACGACGTCCGAGAAATCCAGATGGGGCGAAATAAAGGCGATGGCCAGGGGGGAACTTCCGGCAGGGAACTGAAAAACCTCGCTTGAAAGTCCCGCAAGGGAGGGATCCGTTTTTATAATATGTACCGGAGATTCATCCATTTTATCATCACCCGCCATCAACGATAAACATGGTCTATGCCCGCCACACCCGCACGTTCAATATATCGAAAAGATATCGATTATGACAATAAATTATGAATATTATTCCCTCAAACTCATGGTTTATTCTCATAAAACCCGGCCATCAGCCAGAAACGCTTTTTCACCTCGGGATTATCCATTGGCTTGTAGTTGACGATCTCCTTTCCTTTTATCTTAACCGATATGACATAGGGGTGCTTCATCTTTTGGGTCACGTGATAAAAGGTGACGAAATCCGCAAGGTCTTCTGCCCAGCTCTGACTACCATAGAGGGATACGAAGGGGCTCTCTGACAGACCGCGATATATGCTCGGGGCATCCGACGCCTTTATCTTTGGGCCCTTGTTGAATCCATAAAAAGTCACGTCTTTTCTGAAATTATAGGGCCTGACCGGATCATGGATTGATTTCCAGACACCCCTGACAAAATCCGTCTCCGTCTTTGTGTCGTTGTACAATTCAATCACTTCCTTTTCAACATTGGGAGTGATCCGGTTCGCATAATCTATCATATGGGTGCCTTCATGGAGCATTATGTAGGTCAACTGATTGACGCCGCTGCCGCAATTCACCGAAATCGTTACATCCCTTTCATCGATAAAGCATGAACGCTCCCGCCATGTCAGCATTTCCGAAAGGTCTTTCATCGCCAGCAGCCTGGGATTGATGATTAAATAGAAATAAAGGTTCCTTTTACCGTCAATGACCCAGTCCGCCCCGCCGCTCCCCAGAAAATTATTGATGAAATAAATACCGAGGAGGCGTTCTTTTAATACCTTCTTATGAAGAGGCGGCAGCAGTTCCAGGCTCTTTCTGATATCCGACATTTCCCTTCCGTTCGGCGAGTAGGAAGTATAATCCTTTCGGCCATCCGCTTCCATCCAGAAATCCGTGACGACCTTCGGCGCCGGTGTAATCCTTTCATGGAGGGGCAGGCCCTGCCGCAATGTGTAGCTGCTGAACTGTTTTACCGGTAAGTCTGCCGCCTTTTTGTCGCAGCTGACCGCTAAAGCGGAAAGAGAGATGATGATGAGATACGCTATTATTCTCATAGGGTTTATCCTGATTTTTATTCATTATGACTTCATCAGCTTATCAAATATCATTGCGTTACGGCCTCATACTGTCCTATATCTCCGGCGCGGTCAACATATAAAATAGGACCGCGTATCTGCGGCAGATCATGGGATTCGCCAATGAAACACCCCGATCGACAGGGCGAAAAACAACCGTGACATTTATTATTGACAGATCATAATCCGATGGCTATGATCCTGCATGACGATAAAAAACAGGAGGAGCCTATGAAAACCATAATGCTGACGCTTGTTTTTACCTGTCTTATTCCCATCACTCTCCTGGCCGATCCGCCCATTGTCGGCAGCTGGGAAAATCTGAAAGAACTCAAAAATTATCCGGGAAATCGGGACAGCCTGATCTTTGAAGCAAACGGCTCCTTTACCTATTCCGGGCCCAGTCCCTTTCAATGCAAGTGGACACTGGCCGGCAACATCATCAAGCTGAGCGACTGCGGCTTCGACGGCCCCCCGGTTTTAAAGATCATCCAGCTGAAGGGGGACAGGCTCACGATCCAGTTCGATTCGGAAAAACCGGGAACCTATCGCCGCGTCGCCGGTCCCGACACGTCCGGCGGTTCCGAGAATCCGGCCCCCGCCGGTTATGCCGTGAACGACCGCGTACAGGTACTGTGGAACGACCAGTGGTATCCGGCGGTCATTCTGAAGGTGAAGGGCAAAAAATATTTTATCCATTATGACGGATATGAATCGAGCTGGGACGAATGGGTCGGGGAAGACCGGATGAAGAAATGACCCGTCCGGGTCATTTCTTTTTAATATATCCATTTTCGGTGAACCAGTGAAGGGCCTTCTCTATGGCCTGCCGCACCGGCGTCTGGGGAAGGCCCAGCTCCTTCACTGCCTTGGAGCAGTCATACCACTCCTGCAGTTTGCCGATCCGCACCTCCGAGGCCGTGACCACCGGAGGCTTTTTCGTGAAATAGGCCGCCGCCTCGAAGAGATAGCCCATGGCGACGGCGGCGTGGTACGGTATCTTTATCCGCGGTGGCCTGACTCCCGCGACCTCGGCAATCAGGCTGAAGTACTCGGATACCGTCATGTTCTGGTTACCGAATAGGTATCGCTCCCCGATCCTGCCTTTCTTGGCCGCGAGGATATGGCCCCGGGCGACGTCCTCCACGTCTATGATATTGGTCCCCCCCTCGATGTATCCGGGCATCTGTCCCGTGGCTATGTCGATTATCATCTGCCCCGAGGGTGTCGGCTTGATATCGCGCACGCCGATGACCAGGGTGGGATTGACTATGACGATAGGCAGACCCAGGGGAACGAACTTTTTCGCCTCCTCTTCTGCGAGGTACTTGGAGATGGAGTAGTGGTCCCCGGTTTTCCAGTGGTTGAACTGGGCGCTTTCGTCCACCGGTATCGGGCCGTGGGCCCCCAGGGCGTTGTTGGTGCTCGTGTACACCACCTTCTGCACCCCGGCGTCGAGGGCCGCCTTCATCGATGTCTTCGTCCCCTCGACGTTGACCTCGTAGGGCAGTTTTCTGTCCGGCACCCAGTGGGCGAAAAAAGCGGCCGTGTAATAGAGCGTGTCGCAGCCCTTGAGGGCTTGCCGCATGGAGTCGCCGTCGCGGATGTCCCCATAAGCGATCTCCACGTCAAGGCCGTCGATATTGCCCATGTCGCTGGTCTTACGCACGAGGACCCTGACTTCTTCGCCGTCCTTCAAGAGCTCTCTTACGATCGATGAGCCCATGAACCCGGTCGCGCCTGTGACGAGTTTTTTCATTGCCCCCTCCCTCTTTAATATTCCATCCTGCCGTTCATCATGACCCATTGCGCCCCATAGCATACATCATATATGAATATAATCAATTCGTTTTTATAATAGACTGCACATACCTCTGCTGCCTTATGGCGGAAGTATAATTGCCGCTTCTGGCGGAACTGGTAAAATTGATCGATTTTGACGGACAGCTATATACACATCTCAGGCAGCGCAGGCAATGATTATCCTCCTTGAGCATTACTCCCTCCCGGGTGATTACAATATTTTTTTCGGGGCACAGGGCGCTGCAGATGCCGCACCTGACGCACCGTGTATCTACTTGAAGGTTTCTATAGAGTTTTTCACCCACCAGGCGAAGTGAATAACCGCGCACCACGTTGACCGCCCTGAAGGTGTAGGGATTCAGCGAAAACGGTTTGTTCCGGAACCTCGCGTACTGCCTTATAATCCGATTGGAGAATTTCACGATTTTAATGTCAGTTGAATATTCAAAACGGGTGGCGTACCGATAGGCGACATGGCCCGCGTCGCCGTAAAAAGACAGGCCGTTGGAAGGCAGCTTGAAGCCTTCTTTCGCTATTGTGAGATAATTTTTCTCCCTTAATTTTTTCGACGTCACGGCATTGCAATCCAGCCTGATCAATGCCTGCGTTGAATAGATAAAGACAGGGACAGGCGCCCGGGAGATGGGAAGCAGCTCGATGAACCGGTCGATGATTTCAGGCGCGCTCAGGTCATAGACCGGGTAGGCGACGCCAAGGATCGTCTCCGCTCCCGTTTCCAGCGCGTCAATCCGGGAAATCGCTTCTTCCACCGGAATGGCCCGTATATCACCGGCCTTGTCGCGAAGCGCCGCCATAAGCTTGTCGGTGATAAAGGTCGTATTTCCCGTGCCTGAAAAGTAAATGATCCTGATCTTCATAATTTATCTCCTTATTATTTTATCTACTTAACTATTATGCAAAAAAATTTCATTGTGTCATTTCCAGCTTCTCATCCATCATTTTCTCGATCCCGTTGAACAGCTTCATCAAACTGTCTTTTTCCTTATCAGTGAGCCTGGAAAAATGCTTTAAAAATTCGCCGGCCGTTTTCGCCTCAAAGGCCCGGTAGGAATTAACCGCGCCTTTCCCGGAATCGGTGAGATAGAGCTCCACAACCCGCTCATTGCCGCTGAGACGTTTTTTCACAGCATATTTTTTATTCGTGAGTTTCCTGACCAGCTGTGACGCCGCGCTGGCGCTTATATACAATTCATCGGCTATCGACGAAACGGTAATTCCCGGCTTCATGGATATGATGATAAGGACCTGTATTTCAGCGGGGTACAAGACATGGCCGAGCTCGTACTGGACTTTCCTGTTCCTGAAGGCATTGAATTTGTTTACAATGCGGTTGAACTGGGCGTTTAAGGAGAGCAGATCATTGTTCTTCATGCATGCAATATATAATTAAGCTACTTAAATGTCAAGTTAATAAACTATTTTTTTCTGGAAAGTGCCGTCAACCGTCCCGCTGCTGATTCCGTCGCTCACCGGGCCTTTTTCCTGTAACGCTCGGGCATCTTCAACATGGAGCGGGCAGCCTCATCGGGCTCGTCGAGACGAATGGCATAGGAGCCCGATTTCTTCCCGGTGGTTATGAGCACGACAGCCCTCCCTTTTTCCAGGAAACAGATGTTATCATAGGGCGCAGTTCCGGACCACCGGGAGCTGAATACATCAACGAGTTTACCGCCCTGGTACACGTAGCCGCGGGGGTTCAGGCCCTTTTCAGCCTCCAGGTTAAACCGCAAAAGGGGATTTTCGTTTTCCAGATTGATACTATAATGATCTGCGAAGGACCCGTCCGGCAGGCGTCCGCTCTTTTCTCCCAGCTGTCCCTTCCTCGTTTCGTTCATTCCGATGGGCCGCGCCCCCGGCGGATCGCTTATCGCTGCGTCAACGGCATCCAGTCTTTTGAATTTTCCAAGCTGAATCTCGTTCCCGCCGCTGTAACCATGGCCTCCCCCATAGGAGTGCCAGTAGGAGAAGGAAACTTTACCCGTGCAGGAAAAGGAATCACCCCCGGCCGAAATGCGGACAAAACCCTGGCCGCTGCTGCCGGTGCTCTCCGGCCCAAGCTCAATATCCATGGAATCGGGCCGCAGTTTGTCACCGGCTGGCCATCCGCACAGGGCCGTCATCAGGTCTGAGCCGGCGGCGGTGCCTGGATTGTCCATGAGGGAGAGCAGCTCTTTCTTGACCGCCCCCCGGGCGCAGCCGAGCATCATCACGCAGAGTATCATCAGTTGAAATCCATTTTTCATCATTCAGTGCACCTTTATCATTCAATGGACTTATTGCACATCTGGATCTTTAAATCGGGGTTAAGAGGCGAAGACCGAGCGGACAGGATGTTTCATTAATGCCAGCCCTAAAAGCCCCCCGCGAGGGCGAGACGCAATTTCGCAACAAGTCTGATATTTTGTGGATAGTATATACATTTTGTCAGGCTGGTCAACGATCATTTTGTTGGGTGTTGATCAACAGCATGAAATATTTTTACCCGCCCTATCAATAAATTCTCGACAGCACCGCAGTATCGATGGGAGAATCAATGAGAGGTTCCGATCATGTCGCGCAGACCCGCATGGTGGCTCAAAGTTTTAGCGAAAACGTTCCCCCTCTCGGGGGGGATCGTGAAGGCGACCCATCTGCCCCTGGCCGGCCCCCTGGTGAAAAAGCTGGTGGTCCCCATCCTGAGCGGGAAAAATTTCAATATCACCTATCTGCCTATCAACAGGGCCATAGCCGGGGCCGGGAGCTCCTATCTTCCCCTGGCGATCATCGAGGAGCTCATCCGGAGCGCCTCCAGCCGCGCCATCATCAAACGGTGCACCTGCAGGGACGGCAACCATTGCGCCAATCATTCGATCGAGCTGGCCTGCATCTTCCTGGGAGACGGCGCCGCTGAAATCGACCCGGCCGTCTCGATCCATAGCGGCGTCGAGGAAACCATCGCCCACGCCCGGGCCTGCGTGGAAAACGGCCTCATCCCCTTCGCGGGACGGTTCAAGCCGGACAACTTCCTCTGGGGCGTCAGGGACCGCGGAAAGCTATTGACGATATGCTTCTGCTGCCGCTGCTGCTGCACCATCATGAACAACCGGAAATTCATGCCGAGGGAAATCGAGGAATCCATCATCAAGCTCAAGGGCCTTTCCATGGCCGTGGATACCGCGCGCTGCACCCGGTGCGGAACCTGCGCGGAACACTGCTTTGCCGGGGCCGCGACTGTCAACGAAGGGGGAGCGGTTATCGACCGGGAGCGATGCAGGGGCTGCGGCATTTGCGCCACCCTCTGTCCCGAAAAGGCGATCACCGCAACAATCGACTCGGTCGAAGAGGCGATCGACGAGCTGACAGGACGCATCAGCGGCATCATCCAGTACCGCTGATGATAATAGGAGATATTAATATTTATATGGAGGAATCACTGACATGAAAAAGTTCGTTATCGCCACCGGCCTCTTCAACATCGGCGCGGCCCTGACCTTCATCATACCGGGGGGCCTTGCCCCGACGGGCATCACCGCGCCGGACAACCGCTTCTGGCTGCTGCTCCCGGCGTTCTTCCTGCTTTTCATGGGGATCATGCTGATCTTCGCGGCCCGCGACCTGGAGCACCGGGCGGTCATCGTCTTCTGGGACGGCATGCTGCGCACTGCGGCCTTCTTCCTGTTCGCGTGGCTCGGCTATTCCACGGGAAATATCATGGCGGGACTGCTGGGGGTTGTGGACCTGGCCATCGCCCTGGCCTACTTCATCGGGCTGCCCCGCGCCCTGGGCCGTGACTTCATGGACATACTTCTGGACCGGCGATAGGCCCTGCGGACAGCAAGGAGGCTTTCATGAAGAACTTGTTCCGATACGGCCCCACGAAAAAAATGGCCAAGGTCGCCACGGACCTGACCTGGCCCCTCATGACCATGGGAAAGCGCTGGAGCGATTACCCGGTGCTGAAGCACTTCATCAGCCTCTTCTTCCGGTATCCCCACAACGAGGTCACATCCATTCCTATCGGCGTGGAGGTTCCCCGCCAGGGAAGCGTCGTGGTGCCGACCGAGGCGGTGGAGCGCTTCGTCTGCGAGGCGTCCCATATCGTGATCTTCGACGAATGCGTGTGCCGGAAGAAATTCCAGTGTACCAACCATCCAATCAACATCGGCTGCATGGCCCTCGGAAAGGGCGCGGAGAGGATCCACCCCTCCCACGGCAGGCGCGCCACCTACGACGAGGCGAAGGCCCACGTGCGCAGGGCGGCAGAGGCAGGCCTCATAGCCAACATTGCCCACGTCTGGATCGACGTGGTGGCCTTCGGCCTCCCCGATTTCAAGCACCTGATGTTCATCTGCTTCTGCGACGACTGCTGCTGCATGTACCGCACGGACATGAAGCGGCCCGGCCCCAACCTCGACCGGGCCTATCACCGCCTGCCGGGCATATCGGTCCGAGTCGACCCGAAACTATGCAACGGCTGCGGGATCTGCGCGGAGGGATGCTTCGCCGCCATGGTGCGGATCGAGGACGGCGCCGCGCGCATACTGGATTCTTGCAAGGGATGTGGCCGCTGCGTCAAGGCCTGCCCGACGGGGGCCCTCTCCCTCGTCATGGACGACCAGGACGCGCTGTTCCGGCGGATCATGGAGCGGGTGCGGAAGGTGGCCGACATCTCGTGACGGCCGTTGCGCCTGGGTTTTCTTTTTTAGTTTGACATTCCCCCGAAAGCCTTTCATAACATTGTCATGGCACTCGCAAAAAATGCCCTGACAGACCAGCGGCCGCCGCGCCGCGTTACCTGGGAAATGGTGGACTGGGGACGCAAGCTCAACATAATGTTCGGCATGGTATGGCTTATCGCCTGGGGAACGTTCATGGTCATGAAAGAGCCGCCGCTGTGGGACCATGTCATCCTGAACCGCCATGGCGTCACCGCGTCGGCCCGCCTGGTCCACATCCGCCGCCTCCCCGGCACGATAAACAGAAATCCCTTGTACACCATCGAAATCAGCTTCAAAGACAGGCAGGGGCGCGCCGTCAACGCAAGACTCTGGTCCTACGACAACGACTTCATGGCCCGGCTCGATCCCGGCAGGCCGGTGGCGGTCGAATACGATCCGCGGAAGCCTTCACGCTGCCGCTTCGCCGGCGATACCATCAGCATCATGGACCTTCTCAGTGTTATTTTCATTGCCGCGGGCCTCGGGCTTTTCCTGACATCGTACCTTTCCGGCAGGAACCGGCTCCAACTCCTGCGCAACGGCACGGCCGCCTCGGCCCTGGTGACCAGGATCAGAGCCACGTCCCAGTCGCGGAAAAGCGGCCGGATCATGGTCGTGCGCTATGAATTTACCACTGACACCGGCAGGCAGATAAGCGGCTTCTATAAGACAACGGCGCCCCCGGAGGAAGGAAAGGAGATACCGGTTGTATACGATCCACGGCGGCCATTGCGGAACACGACGGTATAACTGACCTCAGCATATCATCCGGCACAGCCCGCACCAGAAATTACCTTGACAAAAATATCCATCGATCGCCTCCTAAATTCACTATTTCTCAGGGCGGGGTGAAATTCCCCACCGGCGGTATCCCGGATTTTCCGGGGAGCCCGCGAGCGCTTTCCACTAGAAGGAAAGGTCAGCAGATCCGGTGAGATGCCGGAGCCGACGGTTACAGTCCGGATGGAAGAGATTAGGGATCCGCGGATGCTGTCATCTCGCAGGATGTTTCATTATCTTCAAGCAAACCTGTCTTTTCACAAGCCCTGATTCTGGTAAATTTTTTACATTGGAGCTATTACCATGGATCAGATCATCAATCACAACCATCAGCTAAAACATTTCGGCGATTCCCGGGAGCGGGTCGAGGGAGCCATCGCCGCCATTCGTGAAGGCCGGGGAATTCTCGTGACCGACGACGAGGACCGGGAGAACGAAGGTGACATCATTTTTTCGGCGGAGCGCCTGACGGTGGGCCAGATGGCCATGCTTATACGGGAAGGGAGCGGAATCGTGTGCCTCTGCCTCACGCCGGACCGGGTGGAGACGCTGGAGCTTCCGATGATGGTGGACGCAAACACCAGCGCCTACGGAACGGCTTTCACGGTTTCAATCGAAGCGGCCCGGGGTGTGACCACCGGCGTGTCCGCCGCGGACCGCGTCGCCACAGTCAGGGCCGCCATAGCGGAGGGCGCGCGGCCCGACGACCTCCGGCGGCCGGGCCACGTCTTTCCCCTCAGGGCGCGCCCCGGCGGGGTGATGGAGCGGCGCGGCCACACCGAGGCCACGGTGGACCTGATGCGCATCGCGGGGCTCAAGCCCTGCGGCGTGCTCTGCGAGCTCACCAACGCCGACGGCACCATGGCGAAATTGCCGGGCGTCATCGACTTCGCACTGAAGCACGTCATGCCCGTCATGACGGTGGACGATCTCGTCCAGTATCGGGAAGAGCGGGGGCTCTGAGCCGGCAACTTCCCTACTGCGGGCTGAGGCCGCCGCAGGCAGACCAGTGCTGGCCCGTCACGTAGCTCGCCTCGTCCGAGGAGAGGAAGAGCACGACCCCGGCCACTTCCCCGGACTCGCCGAGGCGGCTCACGCCCTGTGTGGCCAGGTGCGTCTTGAGAAGGTCTTCGCCGAAGACACGGTTCAGCGCCCCGGTCTTTATCATGCCGGGGGCCACCGCGTTCACCAGGATTCCCTGCCCCATGACCTCCATGGCCAGGGACTTGGTGAACTGCGCCACCGCGGCCTTGGACGCGCCGTAGAGCGACAGGTACTGCGACCCGGTCTTCACGCCGGCCGTGGTGATGTTCACGATCCTGCCGTAGCCCTGCTTCGCCATCTGCGGCAGCACGGCCCAGCAGCAGTTCAGGGTGCCCCGCAGGGTGGTGTTTATCTCCCCGTCCCATTCATGGGGCTCGGTGTTCATGAAGGGCTTCAGGCTGATATTCGTGTAGGCCGCGTTGTTGACCAGGATGTCTATCCGCCCGAATTCGCCGAGGGCCTTCGCGGCCATCTCCTTAACGCTGTCGGGGCTGCTGATGTCTGTCTTCACCGGCAGCGCCCTGCCGCCGCTCTCTTTTATTTTTTTCGCGTGGCCCTCCAGGTTATCGGTCACGCAGTCGGCAAGGACGACGCTCGCACCTTCCCTGCCGAAGGCCATGGCAATGGCCTCGCCGATCCCCGTGTTGCAGCCGGTCACAATGGCGACCTTGTCTTTGAATCTCATATATGTTTCTCCTTGGCAATGTGGTAATACTTCTTCCACGATTATCCGGCCGGATGCACATCTGTCAAGGATAATGCCTCGACTGCGCGGTTCCTGAGCAAAGCCGAAGGGCGGCAATCATGCCTCGACAGGCTCGGGTCGCGGTATTTTCTTTTGGGGTGGGGAGCTATCCCGTGAACAGGCGGCACGGATGCCGCCGGCAGCCGAGTCTTACAGGATGTAACTACGAGGCGGAGTGAGCGGGATAGCTCCCCATCCCAATAATTTGACTGCTACTGATCACGAGCCCGTCGAGGCACAGTAACCCAAGGGGTTATTGTTGTTCGATCAGGCCGCCCCGGGGATGTGCGACGATAAAACGCGTCAGATAACAATTGACAAAATATGTATAAATGCTTCACTGAAGCATAGTCGGTGACCGGATCGGAATGGCAAAACGGTTCGATTATCACCATGCGAGAGACGCGGCAGGAATAAACAGTGCACGATCCCCTGAATTTATTGTCCTTAGCGAGCATATGTTCGGTGATCGCCATCGCCTTCGGCTATTTCTCGGAAAATAGAAAAAAAGCCGACATGATCATCGTTTTTACCTTCTGTTCGCTATGGGGAATCTTCACCCTGTTCATTCTGGCGGAGGAAACCGGCGCCATCTATTCGTATCCTCAATTCCTCCATGTCAACGAGCCTTTCGAGCTTTTCATGGGCCCCCTGATATACTATCGTTTCAGGATACTGGTGGAAGGGAAAATGAAGCTCAGCCTTCTCACCCTGCTCCTTTTTGCGCCGGGGATCCTGGCGGTCCTCTATTTCATCCCCTATTTCACGCTGAGCGGACAGGAGAAGCTCGCCCTGGCCGGGTTCCAGAACATTCAGAACGGCGCCGTGCGCGCCATATATCTTGCGATCGTGTACGGCCAGACTCCATGGTTCGTATTCTGCCTAGCCCTTTTCATCGTCCACGGGTCCAGGATGCTTTCCGCCAAAGGGCTTCGGCTGATAATGCAGAAAAAAGTCCTCGTTGCTTATAATCTTCTCTGGATAACCATCGCCATAACCGGGTATGCCGTATATCTCACGGGGCAGAGCGGCATGATACGGGTGATGATAATCGTCACCAACTGCATGATCGTCCTTTTTTACTTCATAGAAAAGAAATACCCCGAATTGTTCCTCCTGATACGGGAAGACTCGAGCGAGACCAGGTACAAGCGGTCGATGCTCGGGGGCGTCAATACCGGCGCCGTCGTGGAGCGCATACAGGAGCTCATGGAGCTTGAACGGCTCTATCTCGACGAGGACCTGTCGCTGAAAAGCCTGGGCTCCCGCCTCGGCATCACGCCCCACCAGCTTTCGGAGATTCTCAACGGCACGGTGCGCGCCACGTTCCCCACTTTCGTGAACGCGTACCGGATCGAAGAAGCGAAGAAAATGCTCCTGGAAAACGAGAATATCGGCGTCATCAACGCGGCCTATGAATGCGGGTTCAAATCGAAAAACGCCTTTAACAACGCGTTTTCCAGGCGTGAAGGCATGACTCCCACGGAATTCATACAGCAAAGCAAAAAAAGGCGGGCCTGAACCATGGACGCCATCCTTAACGCATTAATTTTCGCGGCCGCCTGCTGGCTTATAACGATTTCCTTCGGGATTTTCATGGAAAAAAGAAATAGAACGGAAATCATAGTCATTTTCTCCCTGTTATTTCTCTGGGGAGCGGACTCCCTGTTCATGCTGTCAGAGGATACCTTTTTTTATCGATATTATCCGCATCTCCTGTATCTCAACCAGCCCTTCGAGCTTTTTCTGGGCCCCCTGGTGTATTGCCGTTTCAAGATAATGATAGAAGGAAAAATTCGATTGGACCCTCTTACCGCGCTCCTATTCGCGCCGGGGGTCCTTGCGGTCGTTTATTTCATTCCCTTTTTCCTGCAAAGCCCGGAAGTAAAGCTCGCGTCCGTGGGGTTCGATACCATTCATAGCGGGGCGGCGCGCGGCATCTATCTCTTCATCATGTACTCAGCGGCGCCGTATTTAATCGCATGCCTTGTCCTCGGGGTCATTCACGGTTACCGGACCCTTTCAAAAAGAGGCATCCGGCTTTTGATACAGAAAAAGTATTTCCTTGGCTATAATCTTTTATGGATATCCATGCTTTTCATCATTTATATCGCGATAGTCTCGGATAAGAGCCTGATGCACCGGTGGACGGTTCTCGTCATAACCGTCCTGCTCATTATTTCTTATTATTGGGAAAAAAAACACGCCGATTTTTTTCTTGAAATGCAAAAGGACGCGAGCGCGACACGATACGCGAAATCGATGCTCCGCGGCATCGACACGAAGGCGGTGATCGAGCGCCTGCAGGAGCTCATGGAGCTCGAAAAGATCTATCTTGACGAGGGCCTGTCCCTGCAGCAGTTAAGCGCCCTTCTCGGCATCACACCCCATCAGCTTTCTGAAATATTGAACGACCGGCTCGATACGAATTTTCGCTCCTACGTCAATTCATACAGGATCGGCGCCGCCAAAAAGCTACTCCTGGAGAACGACGCCATGAGTGTCCTCCGCGCGGCCCTCCAGTGCGGCTTTATCTCCAAGACCGTTTTCAATACCGCCTTTCTCAAATCGGAAGGAATGACCCCCACGCAGTTCAGGGATAGAAACAAAAAAACGCCTTCTGATTTGTAAAGCGGAGCGGCAAACGTGAAATTAAAATTGGGGCGCCAGTGTTGAGAGAACGGAAATTGAACCGGAAACGCGGCTATGATTATTCGTCGCCCGGCGCATATTTTGTGACGATATGCGTTCATGGTCGCATGAGAAAAGAACCCGTATTCGGATCGATCAGCAACGGCACAATGTCGTTAAATGAATGGGGCACAGTTGCCGTACGTTACTGGGAAGAAATCCCGGACCATTATGACAACGTGCGGCTGGATGAATACTGCGTTATGCCGGACCATATTCATGGGATTATATGGATTGTTGGTGCCATGACCGTTGGTGACGTACCCGTAAGGACAGAACAATGTTCTGTCCTTACGGGTACGTTATCCAAAATCATCAAATCATTTAAAAACGCGGTAACGAAACATATCGGAAAATCGATATGGCAGCGGTCGTATTACGACCGGATCATCCGCGACAATGACGAATTATACCGCATCAGGGAATATATTAAACGAAATCCAAAAAATTGGGGAAATGACGTGTAGGGACAGAACACTGTTCTGTCCCTACACGTCATTTCCCCATGAAACCGTCAAAGCCCTCCGGTCATTCCGGCGCGTTGACGGTTATATTTATTCTCGCCGAGGCCCTAAGCCCGCTGTTGTTATTCTTAAACTGAATGTAAAAACGACCATCCTCTAACACCGCCTCACCGGGTGGGACATACACTATTCTCGCGAGGATTTTCTGCATCGCATCCAGCGAGGGAGCTGTGAGTTCAAGGACTCTCTCATCACTCATAGGGGTTACTGTAGCGCCCAGCCCGGCGGCATAGGTCTCAAGAGCCGTTCGATTGTAAAATAATCCGACGTTCATAAATATATACAAGTAATAAGGATCCGCGGCCGCGTTGATGGCATCGCAGGTCAATCCGAGGGCAAAGGTGTCTGTATCCGTAGTTGTGCTGAACTCGCCTGCCCAGTAGGATGAGTTGTCTTTACCTAATGTAGGACACCCGAGCGCCGGCGCGAACAGTACCGTCACCGTGTAATCCTGCCACGAACCGTCGGCCGCGGTCACCCGGTAAGTCACCGGATTCGTGAAATCATTGGAGGTGACTCCGCTCACCTGGGCCACCCCTCCCACGGTAACGGAAGCTCCGCTTGTCGCGAAGGTCGCCACCAGGGTTGAACCGTAGGGGAGCTTTGCCGTAATCGACGTACCGCTGATAGTAGTACCTAAATCGATCCCATACTCATGATTGAGGTTATAAACATTAGTATCCACCGGAAAGCTGAAGGCGGTGATCTCCTTCGCGCTGGCCGACGCGACCGTCACCGTGACCGTATAGCTCTGCGTCGATCCGTTGGCCGCGGTCACGGTATAGATCTTCGCCGACGTGAAGTCGTTTGCCGTGGTTCCGCTCGTCTGTTCCACGGTTCCGATCTTCACCGACGTTCCTGTGGTCGTAAATGTCGCGATAAGGTTCGCGATCGAGGCGGTGCCGTTGGGAACCGTAACTGCAATGATGGTTCCCGTTATGGCGCCCGTTACATTGGTGGAAAGAACGCTGTTCTTTGCCGATGTAAATCCGAAGGCGGTGATCTCCTTCGCGGTGTTTATCGCGACCGTCACCGTCACCGTATAATCCCGCGTGGAGCCGTCGGCCGCGGTCACCGTGTAGGTCACGGGACCCGTAAAATCGTTGGCGCTGACTCCGCTCGTCTGGGCCGCACCTCCGACGGAAACGGACTTTCCGGTCGTGGTGAAGGTCGCCTTCAGGGCCGTAACCGTGGTGCCGTACGGGACCGTGACCGCTATGGACGTGCCGCTGATGGTACCGGAAACGTCCGCCGAAAGCCCCAAATTCTTCGCGGAGGTGAAGCTGAAGGCGGTGATACTATGGCCGCTGTCGCCGCCATTCAAAAACAGGGCCAAGAAGGGCGATATCCCGCCGCCGCCGCTTCCACTTTCACAGGCGGTAAAGAACAATCCCGCCGCAACCGTCAAAATTCCAAAAATACGCATATAACGCTTCATATCAATAAACTCCCTGGATTGTATTCGCACTCAAATTAAGCATATTATTTGTTATGGTCGCCCCGTTTTATAAACCCGAACGGGTTTTTTTTATTTTGGACTCCTCTCAAAAACAAAATTTTTATAATGAATCGAAGATAATGTGGTAGCAGTATATTTTGAGGGGTATGGGGCCATCCCGGCGAGTAGGCGACAGGATGTCGCCGATTCCGCCGAGTCAACATGGTGCGCTGGACAGGATGTCCGAGTGCAGAGCCGCGACAGGAGGTCGCATTTGGCTCTGCTTATACGAGGCGGACGAGCGGGATGGCCCATACCCCCAATTTACAACTGCTACTGCATTATGTTTCGCGCGCTGTCATAAAAAATTGTTGCATTAATCCATGTATCTTCCATTTATAGGGAAGGATTTGCTGGATTCCGATGTCCGGCAGTTGTACACAAATAAATACATAAAAAGAAGTATTACCATGACTGAAAGAAGCGCCTTTATTACCGGTGCCGCCACTGGCATCGGCGAAGCACTGTCATTGAAGCTCGACCAAATGGGATGGCGGGTATTCGCCACCTACAACAAGACCCCTCCCGATGAATTGATCAAGAAAGCCTCTCCCCGCCTGACAGCCATGGCCTGCAACGTGGGAGATCCAAAGGAAATCGTGAAAGCCGCGGAACAGGTCGGCAAAGCCCTGAACGGCGGGGCCCTTGACCTGCTGGTCAACAACGCGGCCACCACCACCGGGGCCGAGGGGCCCATCGAATCGCTCAACATCGACGAATTTCATTTCCTGATGGAAGTCAACTTCTGGGCGTCGGTGCGCACCTGCCAGGCCTTTCTCCCCCTTATAAAGAAAAGCGACAGGGGCCGCATCATGAACGTCGATTCCGGGTCGATCTACATGACCATCCCCCTGGGATGCCCCTACCCTGTTTCCAAATGCGCCCTCAGCGCCTTCACCCGCCATCTCCGGGTGGAGATGGAGCCCTTCGGCATCGAGGTGACCGCGCTTGAGCCGGGAGGGGTCCGGACAAAGATGACGTCCTTTACGAAGGAAGAGGAGGAAAAGTCATGGGCCTCCATCCCGGAGCGGCTGCTGCCGGAATATAAAAAATACTTCAACCATCCTGGCGCTCCCATCGACGGGCAATTCGAGTTCTGGCCCCCGGAAAAATTCGCTGAAGAAGTTTACAAGATAATCATCGCGAAAAAATGGAAGCCTTCCTATCTCGTCGGGGCCGGGGTGTGGCCGATGCCGCTGATGCACCGCCTGATGTCCCGGAGCAGGATAGAAAAAATATGGAAGAAAGTCTTTAAAGTGAAATTTTGAGAGGGGCCCATGATAACACATTTTGACGAAAATCTCTGCCACCAGCTGGCCACGACCTTTGACCACGTGTACACCAGCGACCCGCGCTGGACCGAGCGGGTGGTCCTCTACGCCTGGGATACGGAAAGCAACATGAATATCATGACCGGCATGGCGCGCTACGCCAACCGGAACGTGATCGACGCCTACGGCATGGTCACCGTCGGCGGCGAGAAGGCCCACGTGGTGCGGGCCTCCCGGGAGCTCCGGCCCGAGATCGATTCCACGAAGGTGGGGCCCTTCACCTACAGCGTGGTGGAACCGCTGACGAAGGTACGGTCCGCCCTTTCAGACAATCCCCACGGCCTCACCTTTGACCTTTTATTCAACGGGGACTACGATCCCTATGAGCAGATCCCCATGTTCTCCCGGAGGAACGGCCGAATCCTGGAGGAGGCACGGCGCTACTACCAGCTCGGCCGTCCCGGGGGATGGATAGAGGTGGCCGGCAAGCGCATAGAAATCAATCCGAAAAAGTGGTACATCGGCCGCGACCACTCCTGGGGCGTGCGCCGCGGCGGCGGCGGCGGGGCCTGGCCCGAGCCGATGGCCCAGCCGGAAGCGCCCCCTCCGGGCGTGCTCTACTTCATGTGCATCTTCGACTTCGGCACGTGGATGGTCCATTGCGCCGTGCGGGAGGACCACCAGGGCAGGCCCAACCACTTCGAGGGCTGGGTGAGCTATCCCCGGGGAAGCGCGAAATACGGGCAGCAGATCCAGCTGACCGGCGTGGACCACGACCTTACCTTCCGGAAGGACGCCCGCCTGGCGACAAAAGGCCGCGTCACCCTGTCGGCCATCGACGGCACGAAGATCGAGATCGACTTCACAGCTGCGTCCCTCTTCCTGCCCGGCCTGGCCGGCTACGACAACTACAATGGCTACTGCTCCGGCATGTGGAAGGGCCCGTCGTGGATGGACGGGTTCGTCACCGATATCAACGATCCGGCCGAGTACGGAAAGGTGAGGATGCTGAGCGAGACCATCTGCGTCGCCCGCTGCGGCTCCGACACCGGCCATGGCCTGCTGGAGATGGTCAATCTCGGGAAAGTGGAAAAATACGGGTACCAGAGCTACTGACATGGGTAATACCGTTTCCTATCCGTCACGGGAAGACATTCAGGAAGATCCTGATAAATCAAAACAGCCGCGCCCCCGCTGCGTACCATTACGGGACGCGGGAACTGAACCTGCCGGCGGCAAGGCCCGGGGCCTGGCGCGGCTGGCCGGACTGGGACTTCCCATCCCAGACGGATTCGTCCTGATCGACGCAGCCCCGGGACATTTTCCTGAAGGGCTTGAAAAGGCCCTGGAAGAGCTGGGCGATGGAGCAGTGGCGGTACGCTCATCGGCCATGGACGAGGACTCGGCTTCGGCGTCTTTCGCCGGGCAGTACCATACCATTCTGGGAGTACAGGGCAAAAAGGCGGCGCGTGAGGCCATACTCTCCTGCCTGGCCTCCGCCGCGCAGGAGAGCGTCACGGCCTACCGCGATCATCAGGCAAACGGCGGCGCATCGCAGATGGCGGTGGTAGTGCAGAAGATGGTCGACGCCCGGGCCTCAGGCGTGATCTTCACCGCCGATCCTGTCACGGGGCGCCGCGATATCCTGATCCTCGACGCGGTGGCCGGCCTCGGCGAAAACCTCGTGGGCGGCACGTCTCATCCCGACCGCTACCGCCTGTCCAAGAGCGGCGCTGTAATTCAGAACAGGCCGGCAGGTCCAACGGAGGTGCTCAGCCAAACCGAGATCGATTCGATCCGCTCCAGCGCCCTCGAGGCGGAGAGGGGCTTCGGCTTTCCCCTCGACATGGAGTGGGCCATAGATCGCAGCGGCGCTCTTTACTGGCTCCAGGCCCGTCCCGTCACCCGGCTCCCCGCCGATCCCGGAAGCTGGGACATCCTCCAGTCCCCGAATGACCATTACACAAGGGGCAACCTCGGCGAGTGCACGCCCGGCGCGGTCACGCCCCTCTCCGCCTCCACCATCTGGCGCGCCTTCGACCTGGGCATGCAGGTCATGCAGGTCCGCTGCGGCGCCATGAAAGCGATGAGCCCCCACTTCGAGATCATGGGCTTCCGCCTGGGGCAGGTGCTCATCAACCTGACGCGGATCGCCCGCACCGCCACGTCGGTCCTCGGCGCCGATCCTGACCGGATCGCCATCGCCATCACCGGACGACCGGTGCCGGGACTAGACCCCGGCATTAAAAAGCATTTCCTGTTCCGTCTCTATCATACCCTGAAATACACCGCCTACGGACTGTCGGGCAAGGCCCGTCATCGCAGCCTCGAAGAGCGCGTTAAAAAATTCTTCATTGAAAAGCATGACGACCCCCTGGCGCAGTGGAGCGCCATCGACGCAAGGCTCGACGACCTCTGGGACACCTTCGACGATCATCTGGTCACTTCTTTTATCCCGGCGACGGTCGAGCCGATCGTCATGGAGGTCCTCAAGCGGCAGGGGATGACCCTGGCGGAGGCAACGGCCCGTCTTTCCGCCATGCTGGTCGATGAAAGCGACCATGACGTGGAGAGCGCCGATATCGCCCAGGGGATCGACCGGGTGACATCGGCCCTTATGGGCCATAGCGACCTGAGGTCCCGGTTCGTCGATTGCGAGACTGAGAAGGCCCTTCAGTGGCTCGCCGGTGCCGACTCCGCCGAGGGAGGGCGGCTCTTCCAGGACTACCTGGCCCGCCACGGACACAGGGCCTATCGCGAGCTGGAGCTGCGCCAGCCCGAATGGCGCGCGGACCCGCTGCCGCTGGTGCGCTCGCTCCAGGCCGCCTGCCGCGCCCGGCTGCGCAAAACGGCCGACCGGCAGCGCGAAGGATACACCGATAACAATCAGCCGCCGTCTTACCTGCTGAGGCGGCTGGTGCGGATAATACAGTCAGGAGTGAGGCGGCGGGAGCGCACCAAGTCGCTTTTGATATCAATCGTGGCCGGGTTCAAGGATGCCTACCGGCACCTGGGAGAGCGGCTGGCCGTCAACGGCAGGCTTCCCGATGGGGACGCTGTTTTTTTTCTATTCCATGACGAGCTGGGAAAATTCTGCCGCAACGAAGGCTCCTACGCGAACCTGGCCGTTGAGCGGCGGGCGGCCTGGCCCGCCCAGATGCAGGTGGAGCTTCCCGAGGCTTGTCACGGTTTTCCCGAGCCTCTGTCGCCTGAAGATAAAAGTGAAGCGCCGGCCGATGGGAACGGCGCGCTCCAGGGCACGCCGGTCTGCCGCGGCAGGGTCCGCGGGCGGGCCCGGGTGGCCCATACGCCGGACGAGGCAGCCTCGATTCAGGCCGGGGAGATTCTTATCGCCTCGGCCCTTGACGTGGCCTGGACCCCCTACTTTCCGATAATAGCCGGCCTTGCCACGGAGGTCGGCTCCATCGTAAGCCACGGCGCGGTGGTGGCCCGCGAGTACGGCATCCCGGCGGTGGCGGGGCTTCCGAACGCCACGCGTATTTTCAAGACCGGCGATTACGTGGTCCTGGACGGCGACCGCGGCACGCTGGAGCCGGATGCCGATCCGGAATCATCTCACCGCTGAGGATTGAGCAGCAGCACGTCCTTATACTGGGCTTCGATGGCCGGTTTCCTGAACGGAAAGGGAAAATATATGCCGTCGCGCCAGGCCCTGATGCCGTCATCGTAGTGAGGGCTTGACGGATTGTCCGACTGGCCAGAGCTGTTCACCGCCCTCATCGGCTCCTCCCGGCTGAAATCGACGACCATGCGCATGGAAGGGACCAGCCAGGTCTTGAAATCCAGGCCCATCATGTACATTGACACATTGAGGGTGAACATGTCCCCCTGCCCGGGATAGGGGCCGCGGTTGAAGTAGGGCCAGAGCATTTTTATCGCCGTGCGCGAAAACGATTCAAGGTGCGGCGTCATCTTGGAGGTGTCCGTTTCCCAGGTGTAGGTATGGAGCGCGCCCCATTTCCATTTCCCGGTGTCGCCGCCGAAGGTCTTCTCGCAAAAGGCGGTCGCGTCCGCCAGGGAGAGCGCTATGACCTGCGCCCTGGTCTCCTTTTCCGGCGTGCCGATATTGTCCCACAGAGGGCTTTCGTCGCCGCGGACGATAAGATGATCGCAGGTGGCGTTGTAGCTTTCATTATCGACGATCAGGAAGGATTTCCACGCCTTTGACCCGGCCGGGCCCAGCTCATCCAGAAAGATATTCTTTGTCGCCGCGTCCAGGAACGCCCCCGTGAGGGCTGCCCCTTTCGAATCGGCCTTCATGTCGCCGTCAAAGTCTTTCAGTATCGCCAGGGACAGGCGCGCGCCGGCCTTCTTTTTTTCGTCCTTCCAGCCGTCGATCTCTTTCCCGATGGCTTCGGCCAATTCCCCCTTGAAGATCACATTCTTGAGCTTCGGCACGAAGAGCGAACGGACATCGAGCTGCATGGTCATACAGGTCTCCGCCGTGTGCTTGTCCGTGGCCGTCGCCATCTGGACAATCCGCTCGGCCCGCTCCGGCCAGTACCATGTCGATGAGAGAATATAGGGAAAATCCTTCGGCACGGTGCGGTGATTGGCGGTGCCGATGAACCCGGCGGAGGGATTTTTGGCGTTGGGCAATACGTCCACTTTCAACACGCCCTTCCAGTCATATTCGCCGGTCCAGCCGGGGGAAGACATGAGGCCGCGACCCCTGGCGCGGACAGGATAATAACCGATCACCTGCCAGGCGATATTGTCTTTATCCGCGAATACCATGTTCAGCGGTATCGAACGGATCCGCTTGATGACCGGGATAGCCTCTTCCACCGATTTGACGGAGCTCAGCTGGAAGAAGGCGTTCATGCTTTCGTCGTCCGCCAGGGGGACCGTTCTGCTCAGGGCCACGCCGTAGGGAAGATCGAGGGGGCCCGGATGAAGCAAGTGGACCGGCTCTCTTTTCAGGGCCCGGTTCAACAGCGGCCCGTGCACGGTTTCATGGAAGGTCAGGGTAATGGGCTTTTTGCCCTTGACCTTGAATGTTTCCTGGTGTTCAGCCACAGGGAGCCACTCGTCCTTGTACAGGTAATGAAGCTTCCCGTTCACTTCCTTCAGCTGCTCCAGGAACAGGTCCTGGTTATCGGCCATGACCATGGTCATGCCCCAGGCCAGGGAGCCGTTATACCCGGCGACCACGACCGGGGCGCCGGCGATGCTCATGCCGGCCGCGTCATAGTCGCCGCACCGGACATGGATCATGTTCCATAATGACGGTATGCCCAGGGGAAGATGCATATCGTTGCAGAAAATGCTGGCGCCGTTTTTCGTCCTCTGCTTTGAGATGGCCCAGTTATTGGACGCGGCAATGCCCCCCAGGCTGAGGGAATTCAAAATCGGATGAAGCCCGGCAAGGTCCCTGACGCTCTCGGCCGCCTTTTTCAGGTCGATGCCCCTGAGCTTGGCCGCCTCATCCAGCGGGATCGGCTCGTCAGGATATATCGGCAGCATCCAGGCCGTTTTTTCCGTGCCCACGGCCTGGACTATATTCAGAGAGGCGATTTCCTCCGCTATGTTGGATGACAGGCCCAGGTTGACCAGGGTAAACACCTTAAGGGAATCGATGGGCTGCCACGGCTCCGGCTTGAAGCCCGCCAGGGCAAGCTCCGGCGGCAGCCTGTCTTTGTGCGAGTCAAGATAGGCGTTCACGCCCCTGCTGTAGCTCTCCAGGAGCTTGCGGTTCTCGGCGCTTACATTCTTGAAAAGGGTTTCTGCCGCGCCCGAGAGATCCATGGCGCGCATGTAAATATCCAGGTCGACCATGACCGGTCCGCCCATCTCGGAAAGGCGTCCTTCGGAGAGCATCTTCATGCTTATCATCTGGGTGAGCCGGTCCGTGGCATGGACGTAACCCACGGCCAGGGCCATGTCTTCCCTGTTCTTCGCGTCCACGAAGGGTATGCCGTAGGCGTCGCGGCGCACCACCACCGTTTCCTTGAGACCGGCGATGTCGATACTCCCGTTAGGCGCGTCAAGCTTTGCCTTGAAATGCCTGTCCACCAGCGTGGCGCAGCCTCCCAGCTGCAGGCATAGCGCGATAATCCCGCACATCCTGAAAAACAACCTTCCGCCGTTGTGCGGCCCTGGACCGATCATGTGTTTCATTATAACATCCTTCCGTATGATTTTTGCCATGTTAGACGAATTGAGTCGCCGCAATGCAAAAAAATCAAATTATTTTTCGATTAATTTGATATTATCCGCGGGGAGTTGGCAAGCATTATCTAAGCCCGGAGCACCCTCCCGGGGAGCATCGCGCCATTGAAGGCCCCGTTGTCGACTATCATCTGGCCGTTGATGAAAACATGGCGTATTCCTTTGGCGAAATCGGGCTTCCCGTCGTCCGTGAAGTTTTCATCTATTTCAGAAGGATCGAACACAACGAGGTCACCGAAGGCGTTGTTCCTGATTTCCCCGCGGTTTTCCAGCCTGTAGCGCCGCGCCGGCAAACCGGTTATCTTTCTCACGGCCTCTTCGAGACTGAACAGGCCCATCTTCCGGGAATAGTGCCCGATGATCCTCGGGAAGCAACCGTACGCCGATGGCGGGGGCGTACCGGTCTCATGGGCCGGGAGAATCGAATCCGCCCCGATTCCCATTGACGGGTCCAGAAGCATGGGATTGAACATTTTTTCGATCCAGGGCCGCGCGGGAAAGCCGAAGGTAAAGGCGACCTCGCCCTCTTCCTCCAGTGTGAGCCGGCAGAGAGCGCTGAAGGGGTCCGTTTTCCATGCCCGGGCTATGTCAAGAAAGGTTTTTCCTTCCGTCCAGCGGTTGTCATCACTCCCTACCGAAAGCACGCGGATAGGCTTCCATCCGATTGCGCGGATATAGGGATCGGACCACGACCCCTCCTCCCAGTGGGGCCACCGCGGAACGATTGTTTCGATTTCACGCCTCATCCGTTCCCTCGATTCAGGGTCCCGGATCCTTTCAAGCAGCCTGCCGCGTCCACCACGGTTGGCCCACGGAGGGAACAGCACCGTGGCGGTCGTATTGCCGAGGGTATAGGGAACCGCGTCCATGCCGATATCCACGCCGCTCTCCATGGCGTCCCGGATGGCCTTCAGCCCCTTATCAAGCGCCGGATTCGGGAGACCGGGGAGCGGGAGTATCGCGTTGACGGCCTCGAAGAGATCGAAAAAATAGGGCAGGATCGCACTGAGCCAGCCGGGAAGAAACGGCACCGAGTGCAGGTGGGAAATCTGCAATGAGACACGGCCCCTCCGGGCAATATCGATCGCTTCGGCTACGGACTGCGGCAGCGTCGTGCAATAACCGCGAAGGTGGGTCGCGTATACGCGGCCGTAGTCCCCGGCGACCCGGGCGATCTCCGCGAGCTCGTCGGTATGGGCATACATCCCCGGATAGTACATGAGCCCGCTGGATACTCCGACGCAGCCGGCATCAAGGCTTTCCCGGAGAAGGGATTTCATCCTCTCAAGCTCCTTCTCCGTGCAGAAACGGTTGTCATCGCCCATTACCGAAATGCGGATGGTCCCATGCCCCGCCAGCTGCGCGATATTGCACATGACACCCCTGTTCTCAATATACACAAGGTATTCCTTCATGGAATTCCAGTAGAGTCCCTGGATCGGGACGCTCATGCTCTGGATAAGCTCGAGTACCCTGGATTTGTTTTCCGGAAGGCATGGAGCCAGGGACCAGCCGCAGTTACCCACAACGCAGGTGGTCACGCCCTGCCTCACAAAAGACTGGAACCTCTTCACCGGATCCTGGTCCACGATATAAAAATCGTGGTGGGAATGGACATCGATGAACCCCGGGGACACCGCCAGCCCCGTCGCATCGATCGAGCGCCAGGCCTTTTCCTCGCCGAGCCGCTCACCGGTTACAATCCGGTCATTAATGATTCCCACGTCGCCCTGGCGCGCCTTCGCGCCGGTGCCGTCAATGATCGTCGCGTTTTTAATCAGGACATCCACCATGGTTGATCCTCCCGGTGTGAGTAATTGTTCAATACGCAGAGTATATCTACCCCTCCCCCGCCGGGAATCCAACAGGGGAGGGATAGCAGCATTATGGTCTTATACTAACTGGACGCCGCCGTCTTGACACGCGACTTCAAATGCTCCGGCATCAGATCGCGGCTGAAAACGTCTTCGAGGGTTTCCGGTCTGCGGATCAGGTTTGTCGATTTGCCCGTTACCAGGACCGTCGCCGGCCTTGGCATCGCGTTGAAATTGCTCATGGACACCTCCTGGTAGGAGCCCACGTCGAGAAGCGCTAAAAGATCGCCGACCTTGAAATTTTTCGGCAAGCGGACAAAGGGGAGCAGGCGGTCCCCGTAACAGCTCCTGCCGACGATATCGGCCTTTTCTGTTTTTTTCTCGTCAGCCCTGTTGGCTACGACGTAGTCATGGAGATGGTGCTCGTAAATCCCTCCCGTGAACCAGAACTGCGTGGTGTCCACGATATATTTGTTCCACTTGAGGGGCCTGTCCATCGGCTTGGCGTTCTTCACCGTGGTCAGGTGTATGGCGGTATCGCCGTGGAGGGAGCGGCCCGGCTCCATCTGGAGCATCAGCCCTTTCGTGGATATGCCGTTCTTTGGAAGATATTTCTTCAGCGCCGTTGTGCAGGCCTCGGCATAGTCCTCGATGGTGGGCGCGAGCTTCTTGTTGGGAACGTATTCCATCATCAGGTTTACGATGAACCTGACCACCGCGTATCTGATCGTGGAGCCAAAGGGTTTCAACAAGATTGAAAGCCCGTGCAGCGCCAGCAGCTGGTAGGGCTCGGAATAGTGGGTCTCCGCGTTAAAGGGATCCCGGTGACCGGCGAACCCGCCGCCGATGCTGATCTCCCTGGGCTGGTAGCCGCCAAGGGCCTTGCATACATAACCGATTTCCCTCGCATAGGATTTCATCTGTTCCGTCCAGTACCGCGTCGATTGATGGTGACGGCCATGGTGCTCATGGAATCCCACGAGCTCGACATTCTTCATCTTCATAATTCTTTTGCCGATCTCGATGGCCTGCTGGTACATCATCCCTCCCTTGTAGGACATCGCCGCGATGTCGGTGGCGACGGGCCCGGTGGGATTGAAGTGGGAAAACTTGCGGAACCCGGAAATGGTCGGCCTGAGACGCAGCCGTACACTCGCGGTCTTGTTCAGCTTGTTGGCGGCCCTTTCGACCACATCGATCTCCTCGATCCCGTCGAGGGTGATGCGGGCGCCCTTTTTTATAGCATTCTCGATATGATCATCATCCTTGGGGACGCCGTTTACTGAAATATACTGCGGATCAAAACCCGAGTCCAGCGCGACGGCTAATTCACCGGGAGAATAAGTATCGCACCCGCACCCCTCCTCGGCGATTATCTTCTGTATCGCGTGGGACCAGCTGGCCTTCGCTGCCGGCATCACCTTTACGGGTCCGTCGGTCCACCCGGCCTCGAAGCTCTGCTTGTACCTTCTGATGTTTCGCCTGAGATGGTCCTCTGACACCGCAAAAATCGGCGAGCCATATTCTTTGACCAGGTTAACCGTGTCACATTCTTCCATAAAAAGATGGCCGTTTCTAATTGAAAGACAATCATCGATCTTCATTATTCCTGATGCCATAATGAACCTCCTATTCAATTTTTAATATAAATTTATATTTTTAAATTAGAGAACGAATATTCGCTCTCTAATTGATTAAAAAATTTTAAAGGATCATTTTTATAGAATCTAAAATGATTTCAATACGCTGCTCATTGGATAGAGAAGCACTGACATTCTTGAAAAACCTGTCAAAGCGGATCAGATGATGCTTGCTCACCAGGGTATAGGCGTACAGGGTCACATAGCTGTCGATAAAATACGCCGCATGATCCACATTGATATCACTTCGCAGCTGCCCTGATTTCCTGAAATGCTCGACCAGGTTATAATAAAATTCCCGGCCTATGTTTTCAAAGCTGTCGGTTATCGATTCAGCGAAGCCATTGAGGGAATAGGACCCGATGTCGAGATACAGGATAAAATACTGCCTGTACTGCTGAAATTCCTGGGTAAAGGTCATTGATTTTAAAATATCCCCAATGGTGGCAAGCAATGAGTCCCTGTTGATCTGAATTTTCCCATAAAATTCATTGGTGAGGAGATCGCCCATGCGCTGTAATATCGCTATGAATACAGCCTCTTTATTATTGAAGTATTTATATAATGCTCCGACGGATATGCCTGCCTGGGAGCATATATCGGGAATATTTGCCCCATGATAACCATTGTTGGCAAAAACAGTGGCCGCAGCATCAAGGATCTCGTTTTGTCTTTCTTTACTTAGTTTTAAAAATGTTGCATTCATATAATATTGACCAGAAAATGAACGTTCACTCTCCATTTCTCATTTCACTCTGTTTTTGTCAATAAAAAATTCAGATAACCACGATTGTTATCGTGTTTTTAGAAATTTTATTACGACGGACCCGGCCTTAACTAAAGCCGCCCTTTGTTATTTTTAACTGGATTTTTTTACGATTTGAGGATACATTAGCCATCATCAAATATAATAGAGGAAAAAAATGAAACTATCCCTTCCGCCCCAAACCATACTGCTCCCCTCCCCGGTGCTCATCATCGGGACCTATTGCCCCGACGGCAAGCCGAACATCATGAACGCGGCCTGGGGCGGCATAGCCTCAAGCAATCCGCCCTGCATAAGCGTGTCGCTCCGGGAGGCGACGCTAACCCATCACAACATCAAGGATACGGGGGCCTTCACGGTGAACTTTCCCTCCGAAAAGTATTTCAAGGAGGCCGACTACGTCGGCATCGTGTCCGGAAAGGACCATGACAAGTTCAAGGACACCGGCCTCACCGCTGAGAAAAGCAAGCTGGTCAACGCCCCGCTCGTGATGGAATTCCCCTATGCGCTTGAATGCAAACTTTTCAAGCAGGTCGACTGCGGCCTTCACACGATGTTCATCGGCGAAATCGTCGGCATGGTGGCGGATAGCGAGGTAGTGAACGCCAACAATGTCCCGGACATTGAGAAAGTGCGGTCAATCGTATGGGGCTCCTACGGCACCATGGCCTATTATACCATCGGCGAAAAGCTCGGCGCCGCCTTTTCCGTCGGGAAAGAGATAAAGCGAAGTTGAACGAGACCTGCGATCGCCGGCGGGATGCTCCTCAAGCCGACAACTCTTCGAACTTCATAATGAACACCCGTATCTCGTCACGGACGCGCCGGTAATGACCGAGGGCCTCTTCTTCAGATGCGGCGCTACGGGCGAGTTCGGGCGGATCATCGAAACCCGCGTGCATTGTCTTTGTCTTTCCCGGGAAGAAAGGGCAGGTTTCCTGCGCCCCGCCGCACAGGGTAATCACAAAATCAAATTCCCGGCCGGCAAATTCATTTACATGCTTGGATCGCTGCCGGGATATATCTATGCCGATTTCCGCCATGACCGCAACAGCGCGCGGGTCAAGGCCTTTCGGCTCCGTGCCTGCGGAGCACGCTTCCATGATGGCGCCCTTGAAATGACGCGCCAGCCCCTCGGCCATCTGGCTCCTGCAGGAGTTGCCGGTGCAGAGGAATAAAATCTGTAATTTATTTTCACTCATTTGTATTTCTCTTCCTGAGCCGTTCCATAAGCTCTTTTGCTTTATTAACAGCATCTTGTTCCCCCTTATCACAGGGAACCGACCAGGGCTGAGTGACCTGCCAGGTCAATTTCCCGGCAAGAGGTTCCTCAGGATAAGCGCCGGGATCATGCACATCATGTCCCATAAAATCCACCGGTGTTTCCTGGAAACAGGACCATACCGCTTTGCGAATAAGGTTTGGGTCTCCCTGAAACTGAAGGTCAATAAGGGCTATCTGTTTTCTGAATCGCTCGATGAATTCCATGGGGATATTGTAGAGGCACGCATGCATAGCCTCTGTGCCAATGATTTTCTTCTTCTCGTCAATGCCATTTGCAAGCAGGGATTTCAAGGCGGATCCAGTCTGATGACCGTCAGATTCCGGTCCTCCAAGCACGATATAGCGTATATTCGGATTTGCCACTATGTTGCATATCATTTTCTCGAAGCCTATGTTCGGCGTCTGCACCGTGCCTGACAGGGCGGCTCCGGTTTCAGCCCCTGCCCGCACCAGGGCCTCAATTTCCGGAGGGATTTTATCCTCATCAGTGTTAAGGATAATGACTACCGCTGCCGGAGAAAAATCATTGCCACGGATATATCGCCCTGGTTCACAGGGATAATCCGGATGTGGCTTAACTTTTAACAATTATTGCACTCCAGGAATGCGAGGTCACGAGACCTCGCCTTTAAGATACAAAATACTTCTTTCTGAAATAAAGAGCCACGTTCACCAGCCCTATCATGACCGGCACCTCGATGAGGGGCCCAATGACTGCGGCAAAGGCCACACCGGAGCCTATACCAAAGACCGCTACGGCCACGGCAATGGCCAGCTCAAAGTTGTTGCTCGCCGCTGTAAATGAAAGAGTCGCAGCCACCGGGTATCCGGCCCCGATCTTTTTGCTCATAAAGAAACTGACCATGAACATCACTATAAAGTAAATCAAAAGCGGAATGGCGATGCGCACGACATCCATCGGTATCTTCACAATATACTCGCCCTTCATGCTGAACATGACAAAGATGGTGAACAACAGGGCGATCAGCGTTATCGGGCTTATCTTGGGTATGAATTTCGTTTGATACCATTCTTTGGTTTTGACTTTAAGAAGAACGAAACGGGTAATGATCCCCGCGATAAAGGGTATGCCCAGGTAGATAAAAACGCTTTTAGCGATCTGTCCTATGGTGATATCGACGATGCTGCCCTTCAGGCCGAAAAGCGGCGGCAGGATGGTAATAAAGAACCAGGCGTACACGCTGAAAAACAGGACCTGGAAGATGCTGTTGAAGGCGACCAGGCCTGCCGCGTATTCCGTATCGCCGCTCGCCAGGTCGTTCCACACGATGACCATGGCTATGCAGCGGGCAAGACCGATCATGATGAGGCCCACCATGTATTCCGGATATCCGTTAAGCAGCGCGATGGCCAACAGGAACATGAGCACCGGTCCGATGATCCAGTTCTGGACGAGCGAAAGGCCGAGCACCTTCCAGTTGGTAAACACATCGCCCAACTCCTCGTATTTGACCTTGGCTAAAGGCGGGTACATCATCAATATCAGGCCGATGGCAATCGGTATATTGGTCGTTCCCGACTGGAACCGATTCCAGAAATCGACGATGCCGGGAAAGAAATATCCGGTAAAAACACCCGCGAACATCGCGAGGAATATCCACAGTGTCAGAAAGCGATCGAGAAAAGAAAGTTTCCTGGATACTTGTTCTGTCATGATTCAACCTTCCATTACCACATTTGTATTTTAAAGATGTAGGTGAGGCAGAAATATACGCCTATCAAAATAAATAACACACCGGTAATTCTCCGCGCCCACACTTCGACGCGGGAAACGGCATTGAAAACCTTTGATAGATAGTTGGCACCGAAAGCCAGCACCAGCGCAAAGAATAAAACCGGCAAGGCCGTGCCGGCGCCATAAATAGCGGGGAGAAGGACCGGCGATTGTTGTTGGACAGCGACAGGGATAAGACTCCCGAAAAACAATGCCGCTGATACCGGACAAAAGGCGAGAGCGAATATAATTCCCATCGCGAAGGAAGCGGCAAAAAGGTTCTTTTCCGCAAGGCGCTGGAGCCTTGATGTATCGGTCCCTCTGCCGGCCGGAAGGCTTACAAGCTCCATGAGAAGCATACCGGCAATGATGAGAACCGGACCGAGTATCTTGTTTATATAACTCTGCAAAAAGTTTGACACCGCCGGAATAGAAAGCAGGCTCGCGACAATTAACGCCGCAAGCGCGGCATAGGCGGTCGCCCTTCCCAGCAGATACAATGTTCCGGTGATAAAGACCTTTTTTGCTTCAGCGGCGTTTTTTCCGATAAAAGAGACAGCGGCGATGTTTGTCGCAAGGGGACAGGGGCTTATTGACGTGAGAATGCCCAGCCAGATGGCGGCAATCAAGCCGGATGATATTCCTTCGCTCATATGCCCTTTAAATATCCTGTTATCTCGTTTTTAATATAACAAGTAAAAGCCGATTCATCCCGCACCAGCTCCCAGATTTTATCCAGGTTCTTCCATCGTATCTGCTTGCCGCTAGCCGAATCAACGATAACCACTGATTTTGTGAACAGCTTGTAATCGTCGGCAAAATGCCTGTTTTCAGGCAGCTCAATATTTACCGGCTTCCATATGATTTTCTTTTCCGCCAATTCCGCAGAAAAAAAGTTCTTAACCGTCGATTCGGTCAATGCCTCAATTTTCCGGCAGGTTGGACACCGGAACGTTGTATGAAAATAATAGACCGTGATCGCATGGTTTTCCATGGCCGCGGCATTTTGTTGCGTTCCTTCCGATGCTGTTTCGGTTTTATCCGGCTTTCGCACTTCTGTTGCGACAAGGTAGACAATACTAGTAGCTACAAAAATCGATAATACAATAGTCACTATCCTTCTTATTTTCATGAAGCAATCCTTTTATAATGTCATATCAGAAGATCTAACTGCACGAGCAACCCGAAGCCTTTGCTTCAGATATCGGCGCACCCTGCCCCATGATCCTGTCGCTCAATTCAGCCACAATCTTCTCGGTAAAAGGGGTTTTACCCTTCTCAATGCCAAAATCAGTCAGAACATATGAGGTAGCAGAAACACCGACTCGTTCGAGCGCTTTTTTCGCGCACATGGTCCCGCAGCCGTCAATGGTAATGTTCAGATCAGCGCCGCGGGCGGATTCAACAAAGCCCGAAAGGTCCGCTCCGACACCGGCAAGACAGGTAAGGCGCGCGAATCCCTTATCACGGAGCTTTCGAGAAACCTGGTCCGCAATCTGGCCAACATCGGCCGCGCCGGAGCATGAATACAATAGTTTTACGCCGCCAGAACAACAATCAGCCATAATAATCCTCCCCTTTTTGCTATATAGTTTAATATATCAGATTGAAAACATATCCAACGATCATAATGCCCACCGCAACGATGCCGACAAATATGAAGATCAGCGGCAGCTTAAGGACCTTTTTTAAAATAATCATCTCCGGAAGCGAAAGCCCGATGACCGACATCATGAAGGCAAGCGTGGTCCCGAGGGACGCGCCCTTTTCGAGAAGGGCCTGGACTATCGGGATAATGCCGGCTGCGTTCGAATACATGGGCACGCCGATGAGAACAGCCACCGGTATAGACCACCATGCCGATTTTCCCATGATGGACGCCATGAAATTCTCCGGAACGTAACCGTGTATTCCCGCTCCCACGGCAATCCCGATCACGATATATACCCACACCTTTGAGACGATATCTATTACGGCAAGATATCCCGCCTGTATTCTTTCAATGAATGTTATTTTTCTTTCTTCGATCTCGATTTTCCCCGCCTTTATTTCATAAACCCAATCCTCGACAAAACGCTGAACTTTCAGTTTACCGATGATCCAGCCGGACAGTATCGCGATAATAAGGCCGGTGGAGGCGTATAAAACAGCCGTCTTCCATCCAAACAGACCGAAGAGGAGCACGAGCGCGACTTCATTGATCATGGGAGCCGCCACCAGAAAGGAGAATGTGACACCCAGGGGGATGCCGCCCTCCATGAATCCGAGAAAAAGCGGGATCGCGGAGCAGGTACAAAATGGCGTTACAATACCGAGGGTGGCTCCCATGATGTTTCCAACAAAGAGGGGCTTCCCTTCCAGGGCTTTGCGTGTTTTTTCCGGTGAAAAAAAGGAACGGATAATGCCAACGACAAAAACGATGAATGTCAGAAGCAGCAGGACCTTGGGCACTTCAAACAGAAAAAAGCGTATCGCTTCGGTAAGATGCGAGGTCTTGTCCAATCCAAGCAAGGAATAGACAATGTAATTTACACCGCTTTCAAGAAAAATATACAGAACGATACCAACAGGGATGAGCAATAACGGCAATAGGGCCGTCAGCTTTATTTTTCTCTCATTGTTTTGAGAGTCAATGGTTGGACTCGTATTATTCCCGGTACAGCACTCGCTCATGAATCTATCCTCTATTTAGTGCTTATCAATTTTTTAATTTCATCTTTAGACGGCACTTTACCGGCGACCTTCACCACTCCGTCAACTACCAGGGCTGGCGTGGTCATGACGCCATAGTTCATTATTACCTTGATGTCTGTGACATGATTTACAAAAGCATCGACTCCCATTTCACCAACCGCCTCTTTCGTCAACTCCTCGAGTTTTTTGCACTTGGCGCAGCCGCTTCCGAGTATTTCCAGCAACATCATGTTCCTCCTAAAGCTTAATTATGACAATTTGACAAAATCGCCATAAATACTTTAAAAAAATTTACTTACCTTTTCTTGCAGGTCATGAGAATCTCATTCTGCTGTTTAAGATTCGATTCCATCACTTCCTCAATACACCCGAAGAAGTTGAGTATGCAGGGAACCTTTAAAAAATAAATGCTTTTGGTTCCATCTCTCCTGTCGCCGAGGATGCCGGCATTTTTCAATATGGACAGGTGCTTCGATATAGTGGATGTATCGAAATCCAGCATTTCGGTCAATTCACACACGCACCTCTCTCCCTTTTGCAGCTCCTCTACTATAAATAGCCTCGCCGGATGAGAGACTGCTTTGATTATATTGGCTCGGGCTTCGCACAATGACCAGACTTTCGGATCCATCTGATTATCCTTTAATGAATATTTGACAATTTTGCCAATATTGCAATAATTGTCAAGCAAATAAAGAATAATTATTTATGACCTGCGCTTCCTGCTGATTATACCAATTCCACTATATGCGTAATAAATATCTCCCTGTCGCTTTCATATAATCCTTATACCTATCCCCGAGCCTGGACAACAGATAATTCTCCTCCTGCAGGATTATCCTGTGATGAATGAGAATCGCAATGATTGCCGCCGCAAAATTGAAGGGATTCGGCGTAATCAGGCACGATGACAGGATGAGCAGGATGAATCCGAGGTAGAGAGGATTTCTGCTGAACCTGAAGATCCCATCGGTTTTAAGGGAGCTTATAGAGCCTTCAGGAAGTCCGAAGATAAGATCATCGCCCAGCTTTTTCATTGCCACAGCCGCGATAACTATCCCGGAGAAAAACGGCAGCAATGCGGTCAGGCCCAGCCATTCCGGCGCCTCATACCATTTCAGCTCCGGCCGGATAATACCGGCCGGGATGAAAAAGCATGAAGAAAAGGCGCATAGTTTGGCTGTTACAAATGCCAGCGGATTGATAGGCGGCCTGGCAACAATGCTGATGCCCCTCGAAACGATCCGTATCACGAACAGCGCCAGAACGATCGAGAATGAAATAAAACCGGCCAGCATACCATACTGTAACATCTCACGCACCTCTCCTCGATTTATTTAATGTTACTTCTCAGCACAAGTCATGCCCTGGCAGCAGGAAAATTCACTTTTCCTGAGCTCCCGCTGGTATTTTTTCCATCCCGGGCACCAGGTGGTGTGCCATTTCCAGATCCTGCTGATCAGTTTTTCCGGGTTTTTCTCCGAATAATTCCTGAATTTGCAATGTTCACATTTTGACATTGGTATTCTCCATAATTTTTTGATTATTATTTCCTTTCGTGGTATGCCCTATCAGTATCCGCATACCCAAAAGAACGATACAGACAGGACAAACGTAGTTTAAAATTTCAAACCCTTCAGGCAGGACTCCGATTGTCTGCAACAACCAACCCAGCCCTACCGCGATGATTATTACGCCAAAAGCAGCGGAAAAGAACCTGCTTTCGACATGTTCCCGTTTTTCTCTCATTATTATGTCCTCCGATTTTAAATTAGATGCAGCTGTGCAGGATGGTTTCCGCTGCCAAGTATGCCCGGAAACCATCCTGCCGTCCATTCTCAAATGCACGTCATTGCCTTGGCGCCATCGGCGCGCAGCTCCTCCTGGTAGATCCTCCAGCCGGGCCACCATTTCATATGCCACCGATGAATGCGTGCAAAAAGCGACCGCGGCCTCGCCTGTGCCCTGCACCGGATAGAGCAGTCGGCACATTTGTGTAAGTTCATTATGGATTCAACCATTTCATACCTCCAAAATATTAATACCGATTCGTGGCTTCGCCATTTCGTGTTGTATCAGCCATCTATTTCAAATGACGGATACGGCAACGCGAAGGATACGGAAGGAGATGATTTTTTTGATTTTTTAAAGGATTACTTCGGATAGACTCTATGCCCGCCAGACTTCCGGCCAGGGCCACGAGGGGGGTCTATGTATATTGGTGTGTCTTATTCTTTAGGTTCGCACGGCTCGCACATGATATTGCCGTTTTTATCGGAATAACAACTGCAGTTTTTCCTCAGCAGCTCATTGAGCTCGTTTCTGGCCCGGTGGAGCCTGATCTTAACGGTATCCAGGCTTATTGAAAGCTTGTCGGCGATTTCCTGGTTGGAAAAGCCCTCGAATTCATCGAGGACATATATTTGGTAATATTTTTCCGGCAGTTTTTCAACGTAATCGATGTAGCACTGCAGCATTTCATCCTTTATCAGCTTTTCCTCAGGAGTTTTGGCGCGGCTATCGGCAAACTCTTTCAGCCTGGAGTGGCATCCGGAGTCCATCGAACCTGCAAGGTCCTCAATAGAGACAACGGGTACTTTCGATTTCTTCGTTCTGATATGGTCCCGGGCGGCGTTGAGGGCAACGCGATAAATCCAATAGGTAAGCTTATTTTCATCCTGAAGCGTATCGAGGCTTTTATTGATTTTTATGAATACTTCCTGGGAAATATCCTCAGCCTCATCCTGCCCCACGATACGGGACAGGTACCTCAATATTTTTTGATAATAGCTGTCATGTATTTCATTGTAGCTGAGCATGTACTGACCTTCTATATCCGTTTCAGAAAAAACTGGTTGCTAAACATGCGTACATATGTCACCGGGAAGGGGCGGAACGAGCCGAGGACTGTCTGAGTTTTCATTTTTTTGTCCGAGTTCCGCAGGCCGTTTCGCCCCTTCCCGGTGACGTCCAAATCTGGTGTAATCGGCTGCGAAATATTATATATATTTATAATACTGTTATAGATGGATAGTAGCAATTATTATTGTAAAAATATGAAAGGTCAATGAAAATTTATCGACTCTGGAGTGTTATAACGGTTTCTTATAGGGGATCAGCATCGGCACCTTTTTCTGATATTCACGGTATCCATTTCCAAACTCACGAACCAGGTCCCGCTCCTCAAGCATTGTAGCAATAAAAATCCACAGGGACCACATGACATTGAAGAGCAGTTTGTCAAACGCAAGATCGGGACAGGCCCATATCATTATAAGCGAGAAAAAATATAATGGGTGTCGCACCCACCGGTAGGGCCCCCTTATGGCGAGAGGGACAATTTTCAGCTCCCTGTTCCTCATGGAGAGCTTTATTTTCACAACACCAAATGGATCAAACGCGCCAAGGGCTTTTACACCCCAATAAAACCCTGCCATGGACAGGATAAATGATAATCGCAGCAGCCAGTAGATCAGTCCTTCTGCGCTTGCGATGGCAGCCGTACGCTGCCAGAACAGAATCATGATGAGCAAGGCTGCTCCGGATGTTATCGCATAGAACGCGCCATAGTAGGGATCAGGTACTATTTTTGATAGTCTATTACGGACATTCCTTCTTATCAACAAGCTGTGCTGTAGAAAGAAAAGAATGGAAAGAAAGGCGTCAAGGGCCAGCGCCGGGAGCAATCCCATATTCAAATTGACAAGAGTGAATGAACCCAGGAACAGGAACATATAAAACATAATCAATGATCCGGCCCCCAGGACAAATGCAGCATAGATTATTATTTTTTTCCCGAAATTATTCATATGCTTTCATTCAATTGATATTATTCCGTTGATTTCGCCTTTTTATTATTAGGCCCGTAGTAAAAGTAGAAAGAAAGATCAACAGAAACGGGATCCATGTTCCCAATATACTCTGGAACATCTCCATACTCTTTAACAACAGCACTGCCCAAATCAGGAAATCCATCACTATTATGAACGATGTAAAAATCAGGGCAGTGACAACAGGAGTGGAGTAATTATACTTCGAGAAGTATACAATTGAGATGAGAGAAAACACCACGGGCACCGCGATGAGATGAGCTATCAGCAGCGTATCAATTGGAATGAACTGCCGGCCTATTCCCATTATGGCCGAACAAACTAACCAGCCGATAAACATATGAACAAAAATAACGAATATCTTCCGGGCGTTCATAAACTAATCCTCCATGAGGCGATTAATCATCTTTGCAAATAATTTAAAAGTATCACCCTATACTTTTTGTGTCTTTAGTGAAAACTTTTTTACGGAATCTAAGGGGCGGAGCCCCTTAATGAGCCCCGCAGGGTTCCCCTGCGCCTATTGGGTTTAGGGCGAAGCCCTCATTATGCTTTCTCGGCTTTCAGCTTGATTTTTCCCTTTTGCGCAAGCTTGGACAAAAAGAAATTGATGCTGTCTTTTGAAAGCTTGAAATGCTCGGCAAGGTTATCAGGATCAACCGTCCCGGTTTCCTTCAGGTAATTGTAGATCTCATTTTCTATTTGTTCCGACCATTCTTCAAACAGCGCGCGCACTTCCGGGGTGGCATAGCTCGCCATCTCGCTCGTTTTTCCCATGTTCATCATCATCTTCTGGCACATTTCCATCGGATTGAATCCCATGGGGCCGCTTTCCTTCTCATCGCCTTCCTTTTTTCCGCCCATCATTTTTCCCATCATGTTTTTCATCATGCCCATCATGGGGGATCCGCCTCCGCCCATCATGCCCGCCATCATCTTCGGCATCATGCCGCTCATCATCTCCCTTTTCTCTTCAGCCGACATGGTCCCGAAGAATTTATCCATCATTGCCTGCATCATGTTCTGTTTTTCCTCCTTCGTCATAGTATCAAAAAACCTGCTCATCATCGCTTCCATCATCTGCCGTTTTTCTTCGGCGCTCATCTTCCCCATCATTGAATCCATCATTTTATCTTTTATGCTCATTTCTCCTCCCTGTCATCGACACGACATTGGTCCGCATCTGAATGGCTTGCCGAGCTTGCTTTCATCGATGGGACCGACAACCTCTAAAATCGAATCGAAGATTTTCAGTAATTTTTTATCTTTTAAGCGGTAATATATAAAAGGACCATTCCTGGCGGTCTCAAGGATCTGCCGTTCCCTCAATGTTTTCAAGTGATGCGATACGAGAGGTTGGGACAATCCCGTCTCTTCCACGATCTGGCTGACCGAACATTCGCTGTCATTGATATATTTGATTATTGTCAGCCTGTTGGCATCGGACAGGGTCTGGAAAATCAGCTGCAATACGCCGATGTCGGCATATACTTTCTTACTCATATAAATATCCGTTTATATAAATGATAACTTATATATAATGAATCATTGGGAAAAAGTCAATAGGGTCGATACATTTTTTGAGTTTTTTTTGAGTTCGAGCCCTGTTCAACACAGAAGAAGGATCTGCCATATTCAATGTTTCATTGAATGGAAAATTGGTGCATACGATCGATAGAGAGGAATCAAGATAATGTTTTTCTGATATTCACCCGAAGACTGGAGCCTATATTTATCAGACGCTGCGGCGGTATTGCCGCGAGGGCGAGACGCAGTTTCGCGACAAGTCAATTTATTATGCTTGAATTATCCACCATAATCCAATACATTCATGATAAGAAGCAAACAATAAAACAGGACCAATATCATGAACATAAAGTTCTGGGGTTCCCGCGGCTCGATTCCCGTATCAGGCCCTCAGTTCATAAAATATGGAGGGGACACCGCCTGCGTGGAAATACGGACGAAAAACGACGAGGTGATCATCGTTGATACCGGCACCGGCGTCAGGGAATTGGGTAACAGGCTCATCGACGAAAAGAAAAAGAGAATCCATATCATATTTACCCATGCCCACTGGGACCATATCATCGGCTTTCCCTTTTTTAAGCCATTGTATGTGACCGGCACCCGGATCGTCATCGCCGGCTGCTCTGATTCTCAGATCGCCATCAACAATATCATTTCGAACGTGATGGAACCGCCCTTTTTTCCGGTAAAACTCGCTGAATTGAAAAGCGCCGTACATTTCGCCGGGACCTGCCAGGAATCCATAACGATAGATTCCATTAAAATATTCCCCATCAATCTCAACCATCCCAACAATGCCATCGGCTATAAATTCATCGAAGACGGCAAAACCTTTGTTTATCTGACCGACAATGAAATCGGTTTTAAAGAATCCGGGAGCAAAAAGCTGGCATTCCGTCATCCCACCGGCATGGATTATGGGGATTATGTTTCGTTTTCTAAGGGCGCCGACCTCCTCGTTCATGATGGGGAATTCACCCATGAGGAGTATCACAGGAACCGCATGTCCTGGGGACACAGCTGCTCGCGGGACGTGATAGACCTGGCAATGGACGCGGGGGTCAAGCGGCTGGGGCTTTTTCACATCAACCAGGACCGTTCCGATGCGGAAGTCGATGCGATGGTGGATGAATGCGTCGCGGCGTTAAAGTCGCGTCATAGCGCGATGGCGTGCAGCGCCATCGCCCAGGGTGACGAGATAACACTTTAATTCAGCAGCGAACATATAAGGACAATCACCGCAACGGATCGGGGAAAGAGCGGGGACGGCCCGCGTATTATTCGAAGTTGTACTGCCGCAGAAAATAGATCGCGAAATAGATGGCATCCGCTTCATTGATGAGACGAAGAATTTTTCCCTTAACGCCAGGCTCTTCCGGATGGAAAATCACTTCAACGTCAACGCCGATATCGATTTTCGGGATGGAGTTCGGCGGGCTCTCTTCAACCCTGATGTAGGCTCCGGCGCACGACAGGTTCTGCACGTTGCAGGCTATGGTCCTGTCGCTCAAAAGACAGAGGGCATTCTGCATTACTTCTTTGCGGGGATACTTTCTTAGTTCCATATCGCCTCCCGGCTTTGTAGGAATGGGTCACTTAACATGAGGTGCGTCGTTTGCATTCACAGATCAGGTCGAAGCTGGTTGCGGAAGCGACTTCATTCCATTACGATAGTCGCGTCGTCAGGAAACACCCAAGGTTGTTAGTATTAATAATACACCGGATTTCCGGAATGGCGAGATATTTTTTCATGTTCTTGATTAATTTATGCGGATGGAAATTTAGCGCCACCGACAATTCAATGAATTCACCAGGTCCGGCCTCTCATTTAATTTGCATATGTTCATGCGGCAAAAAAGACCATCCGGCCTGTTCATAATCATTGACAGGGAGCACCCGGGGTGTATTGTCAGGAAAAAGCATTACCCAGCCATAAAGCCAGGAGAGTAAACACCCATGAAAAAGATGATCCTTGCGTCGATTATCCTGACAGCTGTTTTTTATTCCATCATGTCCGGCGGGATTGCGGCAAGAGACAACCTGGGATTCAAGCAATCCACGTTCAACAACATCGAGATCACGATCCAGGAAATGAGGGCCGGAGAATGGCGCCTCTCCTCCAACTCATCATACCGGCTGCAGATGAAGAATAAAAGCAGGAACCGGTCCTTCTCATTTAACAAGGAAGGCATGGTGATGGTGTTCGTCGGCTCCAATGATTACGACAGGATGTCCAAATCGACCGGGTCCCACACCTACCGGCTGCTGCCTTTCCGGGAGAGCGTACAGCCGACATTCACCAGGGTGGACGACAACACGATCGAAGGGATGTCACCCTACGGGTACAAGGTCACCTTTTCGGCGGAATCGGGCGACGTCTCGGCCATTGAAGGGTTCACGGTCACCACGACCCCCCTGGAGCACTTTGACGAAATGGTGAAGAAGAAAGGCGGCGTCGAGATCAAGCCGGAAAAAGGCTTCCTCCTGATAGATTACGGATGGATGACCGGATCATCGGCCCATGCCAAGATCTGGTCCTCCCCGGTCGTTTATGACGGCATGGGGAACAAGTGCCAGATAAAGAACAGCGACCTGGCCGTGCAGGACCCCAAAGACCCAGACGAGGTGATCCTGAAATACAAGACCAACGAAGACATGGAAAAATTCTTAAAGAAGAGGTGTCCCGCCCTCCGCCTCCGGTAGCATGTTCGGATTGGAATAGCAATCCCGGGATTCAGCCCGCCATAGCAAGGGGGATGGCGACGAACCTATACCCCTGAAAACGCCCCCGAAGACCTGAACAGTCCGCAATCTCAATGATAATTTAATTCATTTTTATCGGTAACATTATCTCCGCGGCGGCATCAATTATTAATAATAGCCACCATGGAAAAATCAATCCGCAATGACCTGCCCCTATTCTCGCCATACTTACTTTCCATAATCATACACGCCTTGTTTGCTGTTATAATGCTCTCAATAACCTATATCAATTATCTTTATGCAAAAAAGAAATCCCTGCTGGAAGCGTCCCGCGAAGTCCAGATTGAATCAATTGTCATATCAAAGGACACCGGATTCCAGCGGACCGAATCGGAACAGGACGCCGTGGCGGCCCATGACAGGAGGGGAGCGGGCCCCTATGGCCTGAACGATTCGGCCGGCAGGGAGCTGATTGAAGCGGCCAGGTCCGGGATCAGCGTGACTCCGGACAACTTCCTTGAATACGCGAAAATCAGGAGCCTGAGAAAGGGCCTTAACGTGAAGCCGAAGGAGGACATCTTCGAGAAATATCCTTTCCTTACCGGCTCCAGCAAGTTCCAGTCAGGCATCGGGCGAAAAATAAAAACTGACTTCGGGGAATGCTACGACGACGCATGCAGGATGATCGAACTGGATCGATCGTCACGGGAAGAACCGGAACGATTTACCGCGGCCGTCCTGGATTATCTCAGCGGGAAAAGGCCCGTTCGGACCTGGCGCACCCTCTGGATGGTGCGGAAGCCGGCCGAAGAGGATGACAAGATCAAGCTGGTACATCTGATACGACGCCTCCATTTCTATGGCATCGAGGGGGAGAATGCCGGGTACGAGTACATGAGGAGGAGCATCGCATCGATGCTGGACCTCATCCCGGATGAATTGAAGTTTCCCCGGAATCCCCGAGGCTGATACGTGATTTTTTTCACGGTCAATTACAGGCATCTACCTTGTATAGTACCGATATAGTAAAAAAATTATTAAATCCACTGTATAATGATAATGATCCGAACCAATTTTATCCTGCATCACTTTGTTTTATATGAATCGAGCTTTAATATGGGACAGTTATCGGTGAATCCGGCAGGCATTATGCCAAGAGCCTGTATAAGACGTGTCCAGTAATTTACCTGAGCGGCTGTGGAAGCCAAAATAACGATCTCACGCTCCGTGAAGTTATGTTTTAACCTCTCGATTAAATCATTTTCAAAAGAGATTGGAGTTTTACAGATGGATCTGGCATATTCAACAGCGACCCTTTCCCGTTCTGAAAAAGTCGGCACCCCATCAGGATTATGAATTCCCTGGAGAGCTTCGATTTCTTCATTTGTTATATGCTCCTTCTCATAACCAAAGGAATTCATGTCGATACAGAAGGCGCATGAAACGACAAACGAGACCTGCATTCGGACAAGCTTCAGTATTCTCCCGCTGACTGTCCGGTCCTTATGGGTTACCAGACCTTCAAATATTCCCGAGCTGATCAAAGCCCTGGGATACCAGGAAAGAAGCCGCGAGGGCATCATTTTTCTCCCTGCGGCCCAGTCCCCTATCCAGACCAGAAGTCTCAGCCACCAAGGAAACCGTGGAGGAGGTTCAAAAAACATCCGGTATGGCCTCCGGCGTTACAATGGAATTCGTCCGGATCCTTTCATGCTACTTCGACTCTTTTTTCATGGTCGAAAGCTTGAATGGAACATAGAGCGGGCAAAAACCGATGGCGCTCGTAACCACAAATATGACGGCGAATATTCCGAGAATAATGGCCGCGACGCCGGTTATTTGTCCCGTGAAATACAATACCGCCACAACCGCGGCAAGCACGACCCGGATAATTCTGTCTATCAATCCCATGTTCTTTTTCATGGCCGCCTCCTGTTATGTGTTACATCTAATTCTTTAATAATATAAACTACCAATGGCATAAGCAAATAAAATGGATATTTAATGCGCCGTTTCATTCCTTGTTAATTATTTCTTAATAATTCAGGGATCAATCATTGCAATCCATGATTAACCCCTGAATGCACTATTACCATCGATGCCTTCCTCTTCTTTCACCATGGCCGGCCCAGAGAGGCGTTCCATCATTATTCCTTAAAACGATCCTCTTATCGCCTTTTCGAATCTCCCTGGCAACTATGCCCGGTTTGCCGTCATCGGCAACACGCGCGCCGGTCACTTCAACGGCATCTCCCTTTACAAAAGTTATTTTATTATACAGAAAGGAAGATGGACCGGCATAGACCGATAGAATCCCACCGTCGGTTTTGATCTCCAGGTGCGTGCCGCTGTTATAGCCCCGCGCCCGTTCCACGGTTTCTACCGATGTAATAATCCCGGATACAGTGATTACCTTAGATGGATCATAATAATAACCCGCCCCATGCATTCTCTGTGCATAGATTGCCATTGCTCCAACCAATAATGAGAGAAAAAATATTGATCCCATAATTCTTTTAGTTTTCATTTTTTATGACCTCCTTAATATGTAATTTTAGTATTATCTAAAATACTTACTTATTTTACAATCGTCAAGTTTTTTGATTTTTTTTTAAAATTCATGTCGTTCTTTATGGCATTTTTCCGTTATATCTGTGATAATAAAACTTAACAAAGGAGATGAAGTTTTATGAAAAAATTAGTAATGCTTTTCACGTCATTGGTGCTGGCCCTGCCGGTGCTGATCGTTGCCCAGGAAAAGGAAATGGATAAAAAACAGATAAAAACCAGGGCAGAGGAAAAAATTGAGAAAAAAGAGGCGAAAAAAGACCAGGTCAAGGAAATGAAGCAGGACCGTATCAGGGAGCGCGACGCCCAGAAAGACCAGGTCAGGGAAAGGAAGCAGGACCGTGTCCAGAAAAAAGACGCGCAGAAGGATCAGTTGAAAGAGAAGAAACAGGACCGCGAGAGGATGCGGAAAACTGAAAAAGACCGGGTGAGGGAAAGAAAACAGGATCAGACCCAAAAAGGCGACGCCAAGAAGAATCAGGTAAGGACCAAGAAACAGGACCGTGACCGGATAAGGGAAAACAAAAGAGAACAAACAAGGGAGCGCCGGGAAGATCGCAAGGCGAGCCAGGAAGCCAAAAGAGAGCAGATTAAGAACCAGACGCAACAGCGGGCCGTCAGCCGCGAGATGGTCAGGATAAACCGCGGCAGCACCGGCACTGCCGGCGGCACAACCGGCACCGGCGGCAATCGCGGGGGAAGGTAATACGGGACCTGGATGCCCGGACATAATGGTGGCAGACCGGATGGATGCTTCCTTCCGGTCTGTCTTAATTGATACGGCACATTTCATCATACCGCACGGATACGGCAATGATCTTATCAAATCTTAAACTGCGAAGAGGCATCGTGATCACCTTGTCGTTCCTCGCATTTCTCTGCATGATCTCCACTGCCGCGATATCCAGGGACAATGAAAGCAATGAGCCGGATAGCGATCCCTCCCTTGAAACTACGGCGGGAGGCGATGACAGGGAAGATGTGAAGCAGGACAATAAACCGAAAATCTTCGGTTTCGACATGGGCATATCCGGCGGTTATTCAAAAGGAGCCTCGGTGAGCAACTTCATGTACAAGCCCTATGGCAACATCCACCTGAAACATGAATATGTAAAATTCACCGCCGGCATGGCACGATGCCAGAATTACCTCGTTACCGACGGGGAAGGAAAGTTTGAAAACATCAATTTCACCCAGCCAAAGGCGGCACTCTCCATCTATCCCCACAAAGTCGTTGAGCTGTATGGAGAATACCGTTATTCAACAGGGGACTATTCCCATTACTACCGGGGCCATGAGGGGACCGCCGGTTTTCTCCTCGATTTCGACAAGGTTATAATTGACGTTTCCTTGAACAAAAGGACTACCGAGTACCGTTTTAAATCGATAAACTGGGCGCAAAAGATCACCTTCCTGTACAGCGACATCAATAGTCAAAGCCAGACGAACCAGTATTACATCATCGACCTGAATGATATGAAATACCTTGATGACATTTCGACGACGATCAATGTCACATGGAATGTCACGGATACTACCGGTATTGACGCGACCTATTTTTATCTTTACAGCATGTTCAAGTATCCGAGGGATTCATATTATATTCACACGCCCCGGATCGGGGCGTATTCCGAGGTCTGGAAGTATCTGTCGCTTCACGGCGGCGTAAGCCTCGGAATTGACAGTGAAAAATATCTTATAGCGGGGGGGGATATCGGCGTCACGTTCAATATCCTCGGATATGTAACCCTGTCGGCTTCTTATCTGCCAAGCTATTACCTGGCGCCGAAATCAAACAGCGCCCTGCAACAATTCATGGAATTGTACGTTCTCTATGTTTACAATTATAATATCAGCGCCAATCCGTATCTGCAGTCATCATTGGTGGGAAAATCATTTTTCAATCAGGGCGTCTCCTTTAACGTAAACTACAGGTATTGAAAGCCCGGCACGTTAGTCCCCCGCGATCGACGGACTAACGCCCCCTTCTCATCTGCATCTGCTGGTTCGCGCTGGTCCCTCTGCTCCTCCGCATCTCATTCATATGGAGCTTCTTCTGTTCCATTCTCTGTTGACGCATTTCCCTGTCCCGTTCTCTCCGGGCGTCCCGCCCGTCCGTATCTCCTTCCCGGACCTTTTCAGCGGCGCCGTTCCCTTTATCCATCATCGAACCGCCATTTTTCACGCCTGGATCGCCCGGGGCCGGCGACTTTCCCTGTGTGCCGGATTTCCTGTCATGGAACGCGGGTAAAAGGAGGCGTCCGAAATCTCCCTTTCGCAGTCCCTCGATGTTTTCAAAAATTCGCATATCCTCATCCGTTGCGGCCATGATCTCAAGCGAATCAGAAATGACGCACTTCATCCCTGCCGGGACAATCTCGCTCTTGCCCGATCGCGCGTGGATAGCCCGCACCGCGTCAGTTTTCATTATCAGCAGGGTCTTTCCTCCCTCGGCCTGAAGCAGGAACTCGGTGCCTTGTGACTCAATACGGGCGTTCGGCGTCGTATAGACATAGCTCACGTTCTTTCCGCTGTCGTGTATCGAAGAAATGATAATGCCGTCGCGGAGGCTGTTTTCCAGCCGGATGGTATCAGCCCTGTCAAATCCAAAGGCATCAACAGAAAGATCGCACCTGGAGATAAGATCAATTTTCATGATCTCCCCGTAGACAAGGCGCGCCAGCGCCTTATCCGGCAATGTTATCCTGCTTCCGCCAAAAACGTTACCGCCCGCATGGACCTGCTCTTCGTTGACAGCAACACCCCCCTCGACGCGTCCCAGGGTTAAATGGGCGCCGGCCGGCTCCCGGGGCGCGTTCATGAGGGCCGACACGACAATGATTGTCGCCGCCGCTGCCGCCAGCGCCGATGCGACCGCGGCCCTCGGATGCTTCCTGAGAAATGCGATCATGCCGCCCCGGGCCGCCTCAACCTGTATGGCGTCCCACGATCTCAATATTCTCGCGACGGTCTCATCGCGCAATTCCACCGACCGGAAGCGGGGCGTCAGCGCTATTTTGATCTTATCAAGCTTGTCGCGGCATGTTTCGCATTCACGGATATGGCTGTCGAAACGATCACGCTCCCCGGGGAGCAGGGTATCTGCAAGATAGGATGCCATTTCATCATGTGTCACATGGTCGTTCACTGGGTATCATCCCTTCATTAATATAAAACGATTTTCATAAGCAAAACCGCCAGCATAATCAGAAATAAAAGCGTAAAACCGCCCTTTTCCAGGGATTCCGTCAGGAATTCCAGCATGTCCTTCATTTTTCTCTGCGCCGTTCGTTCGGAGATACCGAGATTGCCCGCTATATCATCATAGGTCATATTGAGCTCCGTCCTCATTATGAATACCGACCGGGAGACCGGGTCTTTCGAATCAACAAGCTCGTCAACCTTTTGCTTCAGCTCGCCGTATTCGACATCCTCCTGGACCGACGCGGACCGGGCATATTCCATATATTCATGGAGCTCCGTTTCATGCTTTTTGCGGTTTTTCCTCAGGTAGTCAATGCAGGTATTTCGCGCGATCCGGTAGAGAAACGCGCGGAGGTTGCTTTCATCGATCTGATGATCGAGGGAATGGCGTATGAGCCGCACAAACGCATCATGAAGAAGGTCTTCGGCGGTTTCACGTATCTTCACGAAACCGCAGATATAGACCAGGAGTTCCTTTCCATGCCTGTAATATATGTCTTGTACAAGTTTCCTGTCTATCATGGATCAGCGGGGATTATTATTATTCAATATATTTATCAGCTTACTATATAAATCAAAAATGGGATTATAAAGCCATGACATGGTTTACGGTTATCAAGTCTTACAACAACCGCACCGTTCGTCAAGAATTTAGCCCGTTTCATTTGGCGAATATCATTTTTAACGAGAGTAGCAGCAGGGCGACGCCGAATATTTTTTCCATAACAGCGCTGGAGACGACCGTCGCCACCTTGGCCCCGAGAAAACTGCCCGCGACAAAGCCGATGCATATGAACAGGGCCGCGTGCAGGTCCACAAGGCCCTGCCGGTAATAGGTCCAGGCCGCGAGGATCCCTATGGGCGGGACCATCAGGGCCAGGGTCGTGCCCTGGGCCTGGTGCTGAGAGAACCCGAAAATAAAGATCAGGGCCGGAATGATGATGATGCCGCCCCCGATGCCGATCAGTCCGCTCAGGATCCCGGCCGTGACGCCGAGGACAATAAGAAGTATTATATTTGCCATAGAGTTACCGCCCGGTTATCATGATTATAAAGTATTCTACATCCGATACTGATACGGATGCACGGTAACATTAATGATTAACTTTCGAATATTTCAATAAATAAATATTGCTGCATTCGCATTTCCCGAAGACGGCGCCAACAAGTCTCTTCATTTTTTATTTAAAGAATCCTGCGATATTTTTTTTAAAGACCGGCAGAACCGCATTGACATCGCCGACAATACCGTAATCCGCAACGGCGAAGATGGGCGCCTGCGGGTCCCTGTTCACCGCGACTATGCACTTCGATTCCACCATTCCCGAGACATGGAGGATCGATCCGGATATGCCCAGTGCGATGTAAAGGTCGGGACTGACCTTGCGCCCTGTTTGCCCCACCTGGAGGTTGTAGGGAAGAAGGCCGGCATCGATGACGGGGCGTGTCGCTCCCACTGCCGCGCCCATTGAATCGGCGAGCTTGTTGACATCATCCAGATTCCTCTGCGCGCCCCTGCCGATAGAGATGACTATGCGCGCCTCTCCCAGGTCGACCCGCTCGGTCTTTTTAACGATTATCTCCCTGAGGATGTTACGCGGTTCCGGGGCGGGCACGGCTATGTCGATCCTGCGGGCGGCCCGGGGCCTCGCGGCCGGATCAATCTCCGCCAGTCCCTGTTTGACCGATATTACTTTGAGGGACGACTTGAACTTCAATGTCTCCATGACTCTCGTGCCCATGGCCGGCCTTGACACGGTGACGGTGTCGCCGTCAATGACAATCCTGCCGCAGTCATTGGCGATTCCCGCGCCCAGCTTGCCCGCGACCTTCGGCGCGAGGGCCTTCCCTAATTCCGAGGCTTTCATCAGCACGATGTCGGCGCCGCTCTGTTTCCGTGCCTCCACGATCAGGGCGGACCAGGACGCGTTGAGGAATTTTTCAACGCTTGAATGGTCGCAGACGAAAACCCTTTCCGCGCCGTGGCCCGCGCACAGGTCGGCCAGCTGTCCCACGCCGTTCCCGATGAGGACCGCGTCCGCCGGAATTCCCGACTTCCTGGCGAAGGCCAGCTGTTCAAGGGTTGACCGTCCCACTGCGCCTTTCTCAATATCAGCAACAACCAGTATTTTCGCCATAACGCGCCTCCTTATCCTATCACCCTGGCTTCATTCGCCAGAAGCTCGATGACCGTAGCGGTGATTTCAGCGGCATCGCCCTCGAATAGTTTCCCTGCGGCCCTCTGCCGGGGCGTCTCATACTTTATTCTTTCGACCAGGGACCCCGCCCTGCCGATCTCATCTTCTCCGAGGCCGAAATCAGTGGGCTTCTTCGCGACAATGGGCTTGATCCTGGCGGACAGTATGCTTCTCAGGCTCGGATAGCGCGGGTTGTTGATATCGTTATTGACGCTGATAACGCAGGGCCTCGCGAGCTCGATGACCTCTAGGTGCCTGTCGGCCTGGCGGTGCACAACGGCCCTGTCCGGCCCGATGTCCGCCTTCACGCAGTTGGAGGCCATGGGGAGCCCGAGCATTTCCGAAAGGATCTCGGCCGTGGCCTGCATGTCGGTGTCCTGGGCCTGCCTGCCGAGGAGCACCAGGTCATGGGGAATGGCCTTCAGCACGGCGGCGAATATCCTGGCGTTCGCCGTTGCATCGCAGGAATTGAAGGCGCCGTTGTGGAGGTGGATCGCCCTGTCGGCGCCGAGTGACAACCCCCTGCGGATCGCCCTCTTCGCACCTGCCGGTCCCATGCATACCAGGGTTATATCCACATCCTTATTCCTTTCCTTGATCCGGACGGCTTCTTCAATGGCGCACTCATCGCAGGCGCTGATAACGTATTCCAGGCCGTTCTCAAGAATCCTGCCGTTTTCTTTTACCCTTATTTTCTGATCGACGTTGACCGTTTGTTTGATAAAGACCACGATATTCATGACACCCTCCCGCCTCTCGCCAGAGTCAAATATCTATCTTTTCATTCATAGACCATTTGGCAATGGTCGGATTCTTTTCATGCTCTTCATCCCAGTATTCCTTGTATTCCTTTTCCCAGTAGTCTATTACATCATTATGCTTCTTGAAATACCGCCGCGCCTCATCCCTTACGGTTTCATGCCATTTTTCCATCATGGAAATGAACTCATCATATTTTTTTCGATCCTCTTTCATCTTGATCAGAAATTTCTCTATAAAAAGAATTTCATCTTTTATCTTTATCATATATTCCATGTTATCCGTATTGGTCTCTTTCCCGAACCTTTCAACGGCGTTCTTTATCCGAAAAACAGTGGCGTCGTGGAGCGTGCTTATCAGGAGCAGCGATCTGCAGTAGGAAGAAATATCGGTTTTCAGATCCTTCTCCACGGTCTTTTTTATTGCCAGATATGTTTCTTCATCGAGGCGTAAATTGATGCGCCTGTCCTTTGTATCATCCTTTATCATCATGCTATCCTTTTATGTATGACATTTTTTTATTAATCACGTCATCCAGTATGACATTAATAATATAATATTTGTCATACAGAAAGTCAAGGGATCATTAAGCATTAATTATCATTCATATTTATTATTATTTTATTGACGAATATTAATAATAATTATATATTTATACCGACGGTAGGTATTTTAAAAGGAGATGACGATGGCTAAATATAAAAAAGTTGTTCTTTACTATTTTACCGGCACTGGAAACGCCCTCAGGGCGGCCCGGTGGATTTTAGAAAAAGCATCCTCCATGGCCATGGACGCGGAGCTCCATGCCATAGACCGCGGATACAGGCCCGATATCTCAACACTGGACAGCTCCACCCTCGTGGGTTTCCTCTATCCTACCCATGGCTTTAACGCCGCCCCTTCCATGATCTATTTCCTGTTGAAATTCCCCAGGATCAGGGGGGGCCATGCCTTTGTTCTCAACACCAGGGCGGGAAGCAAGATTTTCCGCTTCCTGGGGCCTGGCCTGTCCGGCCTGGCCCAGGTCCTTCCGATGGCCATCCTCGCCATTAAGGGCTTCAGCGTCCGGGGCGGCCTTCCCCTGGACATGCCGTCGAACTGGATCTCGCTTCATCCGGGGTATAGCGACCGGTGGATATCCTTCATCGTCAGGCGCTGCGAGGAGATAACGATGGATTTCGCCGGCGCGATCCTTTCGGGTCACCGCAGGTTTTTCCGGTCCCTGATCACGCTTCCCATCGACCTCGCCATCGCGCCCGTTGCCGTCATCTATTTCCTCATAGGCCGCTTCATGCTGGCCAAGACCTTCATCTATTCAAGCAATTGCAACGACTGCATGATCTGCGTTAACAACTGCCCGGTGGGCGCCATCGAGATACGTCACGGCAAACCCTACTGGAAGCTCACCTGCGAAAGCTGCATGCGCTGTATCGACAACTGCCCGCAGCAGGCGATCCAGGCGTCGCACCTGTTTTTTCTGATTATAGTCCTTATCAGCCAGATACCCTTTACCGCGTACCTTTTCACCGCCATGCCCCTTCTTTCAGTCATCAATCACCGGTGGATCGTCTCGTTCCTGAACGCATACATCGTGCTCCTCATCGTCTTTTTCCTGTACGGATTATTGCAGATGCTCCTCCGGTTAAAACCGGTCAACGCCCTGTTCACCTTTACGTCCCTCACCCGGTACTGGCGCCGCTACAGGGCCCCCGGTATAACCCTCAGGGATTATCGCTCCGACAGGCCCGGTGGTCGTGGTGAAAAATCCTGAATCCATGAAGTTGCACCATTTTTCCTGAACATAATGGCGATCTTCGACCAGCATTTATTCCGATTTTCATCCCAATAAGAATATTTGAGGATATTTTCCCAAATGAATTGCCTTCACCGTTCAACCCCGGAACCGGCATCAAAGAAAGTAGTTGCATTATTACAGCGGTTATGCTAAATAATATTGTGGCCATATCGAGGCGACATAGTACGCTATGATAGTATGCGGAGCCGGGGAGACCAATGTAACATATAACAGCACATTTAACTAAATTATTGTTGATTGATCCCTTTTTTTTGATTATTTTATATAATCATGCGGGGTGCCTTTAGAAACATGATATTCAATAACGAGGTGGGACCATGAAAAAAATGTCTATTCTCGCACTCCTTGTTACATTTATTCTTCTCATGCCGATAACGCTCATGAGCGACGGGACCTGGTGGACCAATACGATAACCAAGGACGTCATGAGGGTCCTGCCGGAAACGCGTGACTTCCGGAACTATTTTTTCCTCCAATCCCTCGACGATTCCACGTCGATCCTTATCGGCGACTTCTCCGGACAGCAGGAAATGATCATCCAGATCATCGATCAAAACAGCGATAACACCATCGACGCAGTCTATGAATATTTCCCGAAATCGAAGAAGCTGCGGGTGCGGAAAGACTCATCCATATCGCAATATTTTTCCTCAGATATAGGGAAGATGAAACGCGACATCATTTCAGGATCGATATACCAGAATACGTACACCTACCAGATGAAATCGATGGAAACGCTGAGCTACGTGATAAGCGCCGACTTGAACCTGTACACGTCAGACAGGGGATACATCGCCAAATTCATCGATCCTGACACGAAGACCATGTCCATGGCCGAATTCTATTTCAGGAAGGAAAACAACCGGTACGACCTCCAGTTCAAGACCAACTACTACAAGATTTTCCGGCTCGAAATACACCCGACTCCGCCCTATTCGGTATACTGCAGGAATTCAAAGGATCCGATTGTGGCAGAAACAGTGGAGAAGCTTCTCAAAGATGTTGCAAAATAATGACGTAAAGCGGCGCCGCCCGGCGCCGCTTTGTAATAATGGTTGGCAGTTTTATTTCCCGCGGTTTTTGATCGATTCGACCATGGTGGAGAAAAGCGAATAAAACTCCTTGAATTCGTCATTCTTCCGCAGCTGCCTCAATGAAGGGTGTTTCCCGTCAATGATCTCCTGCATGTATCGGGACATGACGAAAATAGGGCCGGCGATACGGTGGGTCTTTCTTATCAGCAGCATGTAAAGAACGACACCCTGAACTATCATGATCACGATCAGCACCAGCAGGAGCACCCTGTTCAATCGTATCATGGCCGCCATGTCGGTCATGTTTTTGCTGTGGTTGACCGCTATCTCCTTCATCGCTTTCTGGTCAACCTCGACATTGGCGGCGGAGAGGCTTTTCACCTGGAGGTACTGCACGATATTGTCCTCCATGACGTTGATCTGCTCGATCTTACGGTTGTTATGCCACACGCTGATCGCTATCGCCGTGATTATGGCGACGGCCAGCAGGGTCACGATCCCGATGATGGAAAAGGTGGTTTTGATCTGAAACTGTTTGTTGATTATCATCTGTTTTCTACGTTGCATACCAGCACCTCTCCTTGTACCATGATACTTAATTATATCATGAATTAGATCATTAGTCAATATATTTTCCGTATCTTGGGCGCTATATGAATAAAATTAACCAAACAGATTGAATGCGCTACCGGGGCCCCTATGAGTTAACCAGGACCGAAAGCTCCTCGGATTTCCTCATTATAGTCTTCGTCATTTCGACTATCCTCTCGTTCACCCGGGTCACTTCAATGGCCATCTCCGACAGGCGTTCGATCGTCTTGAGAGACTGGTTCATCGAGCTCAGCTGCTCAGTCGTGGCCGTCGCTATGTCCTGCGTGAACCGATCGATGACGGAGGCCTGGGTGACGACGCTATTGACGCCCCGCGTCTGGATCTCCATGCTTTTCTTGACCTCGTCGATCCGGCCGCTGATATCGCCCAGCATTCTGAAGATAACATCGGTCGCCTGTTTCGTGTCGCCCACGATCCTCGTCCCCTCTTCGATATCCCCGATGATCTTCTTGATCTTGTCGGCTATCTGCCTCGAGTTGTCCGAAGTCGCCTGGGCCAGCTTCCCGATCTCGTCGGCGACGACCGCAAATCCCCGGCCGTACTCGCCGGCCCGGGCGGCCTCGATCGCCGCGTTCAAGCTGAGGAGGTTTATCCTGTCGGAGATGTCGTCGATGATCGTGACGAACTCGCTGATCTCATTGCCGCCGGCGTTGATCATCGTCATCTTTTCGTTCATCCGGCCGAGACTCGCCTCGGTGCTGGTGGCCGAGTTCGAGATCTCGCCTATGCCCTCCGCCACCTTCAGGCTTTCCCGCACCATGTTCTTCTGGGCGGCATTGAGCTGATCTATCATCTCCCGGGACCTGTCCCCCTCCTTCTTCTGCCGCAGGGACGATTTATGTATATTTTCGGTGGAGGCGGTCATCTCCTCGAAGGTGGCGGAGAACTGCTCGCTGCTGGACGCCTGCTCGTTGGAAAGATCGGCCAGGGCCCCGCTCACCTCGTCCAGCTTCAGGCTCACCTGCATGAATTCATTGGAGATGACGTTCACGGTCCTCACGATCCCCTCGAGGAATTCCGCGTGCTCGATCGCTTTCTTTTCGCTTTCCCGCTGATCGCCGAAGAGCTTCTCAAGGTTCTTCCGCATGACCGTGATCTTATCGGCGAGGCCAAGGGAGAAGAGCACCACCATGGCAGCGGATCCTATCTGCATCCCCCAGTTCGTGACGAAAACCGAGGGCAGCACTCCCAGGGTCTTGAGCGTGTAGGCCACGATGCCGATCATCATTATGAAAAAACCTATCAGATAAAACCGCGCCGGCCTGTAGCCGCGCAGCACCAGGGTGATGCCGATGGCGAAATGCATGACGGTTATGAAGAGCGAATTTACCGTGGTCCCTATCATCGCCAGCCGGTAGGGGGCCGCCAGGGACAGGACGATCAGGATGGCGGACGGAATGACCATGGCGAACAGCGCGATCCTGTCTATGATCTTGAATTTTTCCTTCGTCTGCAGATACGCGCGAAGGTAAAAGGCCGACCAGAGGTCGACGTTTCCCGTGAAGAACGGGAGGTTGTTATTGGTCCACCATATCTGGTCGGGCCAGAGGTACTGGAAGGAGAGGCCGTTCAGCCCCAGCTGCATCAGTATCCACGATGAAATGAAGAGCACGTAGTAAATATAGCTGATATCTTTCGCCGAAAAGAAAATGAACAGGTTGTAAACGACCATTATCAGCATGAGGCCGTAATAGATCCAGAGCGGCGGCAGCTCCGTCGTCAGCCTGTTCCGGTCGGCCTTCATGGACCACATGATCATCGAGAAGGCCTTTGAGCTCGTTGAATCGACGCGCATGTAGTAGGTGCGGGTCCCGGGCTCCTCGGTCAGGAGAAACATGAAATTCTTATCGTTAACGTCCCGGCGGGAGAACGGGAGATGGTCTCCGGTCTCCTTCAGGGCATAGCCGCCCCCCTCTTTCGGTATGTACAGCCCTACCGAATCCAGCATCGGATAATCGATTTCGAGGAGCCAGCTGACCGGAGCCTCGGTACGATTCGTTACGGAGAACCTGAACCAGTAGGCGGACGTATTGAAGCCGAAGTTAAAGGCCTTCTTTGTCTCCCGGGTCCACTTCTGCCGGTTGCCGGAGACATCTTCTATGGAGAGCTTCTTTCCGGGGTCCTCGAGATAATCCACATGGCTGCAGAATGAATACTGCTCCAGTGACTCATCTATGATCACCGGTTCGGTTGCGGCGGCATTGGCGGAAAACGCACTATGACCTGTTACAACGAGCGGCATCAGCAAGGAAAATAGAAGGAATCGTTTCATTTATGTTCCCCGGTGCCAACTGGCGCGCGACGTGAATTATAAGTAGCATTGGCTAACAACGGCTTGATGATACCATCGCCATAATCGGCTGTCAATAATAATTCACTTCGGCCGGGTTCGGTGGCGCCGATATGCCCGCTTCCGGTTCATCCCATGTTCCCGGGGCGCAATCGTTGCTGTCCGCGGGATATTCATTTACCTTTTTTCCGGGGAACATCCCATTCAGTGCCGCGAAAAATGCCCTTCGTGATGAGATCGAGGGTCTCGCGATACATTTTCTGGCGCATTCCCCCCTCGGAACTGATATAGCTCCCGATGATGAACATCTTGTAGATCATGAACAGGATCTGCGGAAGCGTGGCGAGGTTCACCGGCCTGAAGACCCCGGCCTTCATGCCATCCTTGAGTATGCGGGTGATGATGGCGACCGAGTTCCTGTTTATCTCGCCGTAGGGATCGTTGTCGGTGAACATGGGAAAGATCTCGGGGTCCATGGCCAGGATGTTCCGCAGATGGTCGTCATGGGCGAGGTATTCCATCGCCTTGAGGGACATGACCTCGAACTGCTTCCTCGGGTCTTCTTCCGCCAGCACGGCCTGGAGCACCCTCCCCTGCCATTCCCGCAGGGCGTGGGCCACGGCCCGGTCGTAGAGGTCCCGCTTGTCCTTCGCGTAGAGGTAGAGGTTCCCCTTGGTCATGCCCAGCTCACCGGCCACATCGTCCATGGTGGCCTTCCTGAAGCCGTATTTCGCGAACATGGAAAGGGCCGCCCGGTAGATCCTGGTGATGTCCTCTTTTTTCTTCATAGTTCCTGTCCGGATACATAACAACGCCATGGCCCTGCCGGTCAACTCAAAATCGGTACCGGCGATCGTCATGAATTAGTGCGGTATATTTTAGGGGGTATGGAGTCATCCCGGCGAGACCGCTCTCAGGCATCCGTGCGCCCCGGTTGCCGAGCGGAGCCGAGGCACGAGGCGGATTTTCTGGAAAAGGATGGTGGAGGCTCTAATGGGACAGGACGGCTTTTCGCAAACACCGGAGCGTGTCAAGGGGATAGCTCCTCAAAAAATCATTCTGGAAGCGGGCCGCCATGTCGATTCTCGGGTCGACCCTCATGGTGAGGACCACTTTCGTGCGGCCGCTGTCAACGCGGGTGAACCGGAACGTCCCGTGCATGTCGGTGATCCTGACAAGGCCGTTCCTCCCGGTCTTTTCGCCGGACTGTATGGCATCGAGCGTCACGGTTCCCCTGCCCGCGCCCTCGTCGAAATTGACGGTGACCGCCACATCGGCCTCCCTGTCCGCAATGGGCCACGGCGAGGCCACGACATAGTTCACCGTGAAGCCCGTCGGGGAAGCGCTGCTCAGGAGGGTGATGCGCCTGGACAGGGCGAACCACTTCTGGTAATTATTGTAATCCATCATCAGGGACTTCAGGGTTCCCAGGGACGCCGGCACCTCGCATTCCCCCCTGAACTCCTTCAGGGGAAATCCCTCCGTGCGCTTCGAGAAAACCTTCACATCGCCGGACGACCGCTCCAGGGTCCACTCATCGCCGCCCAGCACCGGCAGCGCCACCAGCATGCAGAGGGGGACGCATAGCTGCCTGCTCACGGCCTGGACCGCCGGAAGCTTCCGGTAATCCATTAACTTACTCACGGCATGGGCCATCGGTATCTTACAGTATTCCATCACTTCGCTCACGGCATGTACCATGGGAGGCCTCCGCTATCATATTATTCCGCCCCGAGGTGCGCAAAGGCGGGAATCGAGAAAGGCAGATGATGTTCTTCATTGACCCGGGCGCTCACGAGCCTGCTGAACTTCTCGGGACCGAACCATATGAGAAGGTTTTCCAGCAGCTCCACCCTGGGACGGAGCAGCGTGTACCAGAGATATTTCTTGAAATAGAAGACCCGCCGGTAATAGCGGATGAACCGGTCGAACTCCCTCTGCGCGGCTGCCCTGTCCGTGACGGCCATGGCCGCGATCTTCCCGGAGATCAACGCGCCGGCTATGCCGAACCACCCGAAGGGGTCCATGTACCCGCTGATGGTGCCGCACATGATCATGCCGTTGTGGATCAGGCGCGGATTGGAGCTTTTCGCCACGGGCACCGCCCCTTTCACGTACTGCCAGTTATCGTACTCGAGGCCCTCGTTTCTCCGGATGAAGGTCTTGTACTTCTCAAGGGCCTCCTTTGTTACGGGCCTGATGGAAAAGAGAAGGTCGAAATAGTAATTGTTGGCCGAGCTCAGGTACCCGTACTCGGTGATGCACTCGTCCCACCAGATCCGGGAATAATCGCTGAACCCGGCCTCTCCCCGGGAGACCCAGCCGTACCAGGCCAGGCTCGGTATCCCCAGGGTCGTGTACGCTTCCGGCGTGAGGCCGCAGGCGATGACGGTGTCTGACGGGAGGCTGCCCAGGTCGCCCTTTTTCAGCGGCGCGTTGAACTCGAAGGACACTCCCTCCTTCCGGGCGATCCCGTACAGCAGGGTGTCCAGGCTCGTGGGCCGGTTGCCCCGCTCCACCGAGTAGAGGCCGCTGTGGGGCGCGTCCGACCTCGTGTCATGGAGATAGAAGGGGCAGGCGATGAGGGGATAAAAGACCGTGGAAATGTCTATGCCGATGTAATCGGAGGTGCGCTTCCGGTCGATGGGGGTGCAGTGGGTAGATGGATTGTACATCGTGTCCCCGCCGTAGCCCTTTTCCTTATCCTTCACCAGGACGGAATATCCATCCCGGGCGAGGTTGATGGCGGCCACCAGTCCCGACATGCCGCAGCCGTATATGGTGATCTCTTTTCTCTGTTTCATATCCTATCCCTGCTCCCTGTTCATTTCAGCAATGATTCCGCCGCGTCAATGCCGCTACGGATCGCCCCGTCCACGGAGGGCATGTACAGGTATTCGCCCGCCAGGGCGAGGCCCGGCACGTCCCTGTAGTGATGGGTCTTCATATTATGCATGGCCGTGACCATGCCCGCGCCGGCGGTGCAGACCGCCTCGTCATACCGGTAGATCTCGGTGAAGAGCGGCTTTGACGGCATCGACGGCACGAATCTTTTGATATCATCGGTTATCAACCGTATCACCTTCTCGTCCGGCATCCTGTTCATTTCCTCCGCGTGTTTGCCGTAGGTGAAGCAGTTCACCATCCCTCCCCAGGGGGGCGCGTACAGGGGGGACTTGATGGAACTGTCGGCAAAGCCCGCCATGGGAGAGCCCGTCCGCCGGGGAAGGGCCACAGCGTACCACCCGAATGGAAGAAGCCGCTTCTCCAGGGCGAACATCACGTGGCAGCACTTGCTGTACGTGGCGGTGCTCAGGGGGCCAGCCATCGCCGGCGGAAGGTCCGGAATTATCTCCAGGGCCTTCGTGGCGGTGGTGGCGCAGATCACGGCGTCGGCGTCCATGAAGCCCGCCGGCGTCTCCACGCCCTTCACCTTTCCCTTTTCTATGACGACCCTGGACACCGCCATGGAGCAGCGTATATGGTCGCGATACCTCTCATGGAGGCGCTCGCTCAGGGACCCGATGCCGTTCCTGAGGGTCCAGAGACCGTTGATCATGTACCAGAAGAGACCCAGGCCGTATCCGGCTCCCAGCTCTTCCGGCTCTCCCAGGGTCATGCAGGACGCCACCGGCTGCAGGATCCTCTCCAGGGCCTCGACCCCGCCTTTCCGGATCACGTACTCCGCCAGGGACTCGTTGTCCAGGTCAAGGGTATCCTCCGGCCTGATGAATCGGAAGCTCCTGTTCCGCGCGGCCAGGGTCGGCACCAGGGGAAGGAGCTCCCGTATCGAGCGAAGGGAGACGCCCCTGAAGCGGACAAGGTCGCAGAGCACCCGGGGAATATCCATCGGCCTGATCGAGGCGAGGATCGGCGTGAGCCTGTTGCCATGGCCCATGTCCGGGAGCGCCGCCTTGAAGGGGAACCGGACGATGTCATCGCCCAGTCCCATCTCGCGGCAGAGGCCAAAGCACGTATCATAGTAGCGGAAGAAGAACTGCGCGCCCACGTCCATGATGAACCCGTCCCGCCGCACCGTGGCGACCCGGCCCCCGGCCTTGTTCGTGGCCTCGAGGCAGACCGCGTCAACCCCGGCCTTGCGCAGGGTGTGCAGAGCCGCCAGTCCCGAAACCCCCGCTCCTATGATTATGGTTTTCATATCGATACGCTCCTGTCGCCTCTCCTGCCCCTGCGGCTTAAAAGGGGGTCGTGGTTATGACGGAGGTGGCCTTGCTGTACTTCTCCTGCTTCACCATCTCCCGCATGTTCACGATCGTGTTGTAAGCCAGCGTCTTGAAAAGCATGTCGAGGATGAAGGGCGCCAGCGCTATGGCGGGGTCCGCCTCGATCGCATAGGTCACCTCGGTTTCCTGGGGGCCCTTGGGAACGAGCTTGAAGGAAAGGTTCGTCACGGGCATGCGGATCGTTTTCGGGTTAGGCTTCACATCATCGGCCTTGACGCCCTTGATGATCACCCTGAGCTCGCCCGAGGCCTTGTTGTAGAGGAACTGCGCGGAGCCGATGGCGTCCCGGTCCCATGCGGGCCACGGCATGCCCAGTCTGCAGTACTCGTAGAACAGGTCGATCGTGTTCCTTTTTCCGGGCAGGTCTATCTTTTTCGCCTCGGACACCATGTGCACGTACTTGTTGTGGCACTCCACGTCCCTGAGGAGCGATTCTATGACCGGGACCGACGCGTTGACGATGCCTACGGCATAGACCGTCTTTACGGGGTTCTTCGAGCCCGGCTTGCCGTAGCTCACTATTCCTTTTCCTTCCTTCACCTTGACCCACTCCTCGGTTTGGGTCGCGGTTGCCGTCGCTTCTGCGCTGTAGACCGGAAGGCCCAGGAATACCAGCACCGGAAGCATCATGATCGTTGCGCTAATTCTGCGTTTCATATATAGCTCCTGACTTGTTTTATCGCAATTATAATCCAAGCATGCCCACGAGGGTGCCCAGGCCGGCCGAAAAGCCGAAGGCCTTGAGGGAAAGCCACACAAGGGCGATCACGGCCGCGGCCCTGATGCCCCACTTCGCGGCGAACATCATCGGCCGCACCAGGGGCAGAAGTCCCTTGCCTGGCTTGAACTCCGTGTTGAGCGGGATCGTCTTTCCCAGCTTGTCCTGGATGACCAGCTCGGAGCACTTGTTGGCGTTCCAGATCGTCGCCTCCATGCCGCCGGAGCTGACGTGCGTCTTGGTCCAGTCGCCGGTGAGGTAGAAGTTCGGATAGGGCGAGCGCTGGAAGGGTCGGTGCGACTCCATTCCCGGCGTGGGCTTGTACACGTTCTGACGCTGCCGCACCAGCACCCACTTCTTGATCGTTGCCTCCCGGGCCTTGGGGAAGAGCTTCTTGATGTCATCCCGGCATTTCTCGAAAATGATCTCGTCCGGGAGGTGGCGCAGCTGCTCCGCCGGGGCGATGACCATCTCCATCATGGAGCCGCCCTTGAAGATATGGGGCAGCACGTTGGAGAGGTCCGCGTAGGTGTTGAAGGTCACGTCGCTGGAGAAGAAGGTCACGTCGACGTCGGTGATCTTCCGGTCGTACCAGATCTGGATCGACATGGAGGCCGCCTCCTCGAAATGGGTCAGGTCCTCGAAATATTGCAGCCGGTACGATTCGGCCGGCATGATCTTCCGCAGCGCGTAGGGGCTCATGGCCGACACGTAGATGTCGGCGCTCTTCTTCTCCTTGCCGTTCACCGTAACGCTCTCGATCTTTCCGTCCTTCACGTCGATGGCGGTGACTTCCTTTTTAATCTCGCATTTCCCGCCCTTGCTCCTGATGTAGTCAACGCAGCTCTGCACCCAGATCTCGCCGAGGCCGCCGTTGGCGAAGCCCACGCGGGACGACTTGGCCGATGCCGCGACTTTCAGAAGCCAGTTGAGCATCACCTTGACAGATATGGCGTACCGGTCAGTAAAGGTCAGGCCGTAGATCGCAGGCTCGAACATCTTGAAGGCGCCCTCGGGGCCGTTCTTGATGGTCCATTCCGCCCAGGAGAGCCTGTCGAGCTCGTCGAGCTTTTTCTTCGAGATGCCCATCATGCCCGCGCAGGTTATCATGGCCCTGATCATGTCGAGCTTCGGGATCCCCTTGTAGGATTTCATGAGGTAGAAAAAGGCCATGCCCGCGTGGAGCGGCGCCGGCAGGTTGGGGATATGCAGGACCGGCTGGTTGCCGTTCTCCTGCGCGTAGTAGAAGTCCTGGCTCTTCCAGACGATATTCTTCTCGATGCCCATCTTTTTGAAAAAGTTGAGAAGGTTCACATAGTACGGAAAAAAGACATGGAGCGCGTTGTCTATCATGTCGCCGTCCTTGTCGAGCCACGAGTTGGCGCGGCCGCCGAAGATCTCGTCGGACTCGATCAGCTCCACTTCTATGCCCTGGTCGATCAGGTTGACCGCGGTGGCAAGACCAGCCATGCCGCCGCCCATAATCAATGCTTTCATAAAAATCCTCCGCCGTTGTGTTGATATTCTCAACGGGTTATGCGTCAATGCGTCACCCTTGAGTTGTCGCTGTTTAAAATAAGTTAGTTTCCAATAACTTATTTTTATTTATGTTGGTTATAAATAACTAACATAAATATTTGTCAATATATTAATATTTATTTTTTCGGAATTTTTGGGATAGACGGTGTTTCTTTGATCCTCCCCCTCTCCTCAGAGGAGAGGGGGACCGAGGGGGTGAGGTCTGATCGGGTCAACCCCATTGTGGGTCCTTCATATAGAAAGGGCGCAAATATCATGTAGGCGCGGTCACGTGACCGCGCTTTCGGCGACATCCCCTGCGGATGACAAGGGGGCGCCTATTTCTTGATCTGCGCGATGATGGATTCTATGATGCTCATCGCCTTGTCCCTGGTAAGATAATCGCCGAAACCGAGGAGAGAGGCAAAATTCAGGGTGAAGCCGTGGGAGAAGATCTCCCAGGCCTTGGTGTCGATATCAAGGTTTTTCTTCAGGGATCCCTGGCGGACGCCCTCGTCGAGCAATCCCCGGGCCATTCCTATGATCAGGAGCATCTTTTCCCGGACATTCTCCCTGAGGCCTTCCGACGGGGAGGAGCAGACGAATTCCAGGAGGACCCGCGCGTCCTCCGGGTGGGTCATGACGAAATTGTAAAAGGCCTCGCTGGTGCGCTTGATGCGATTAATCGCGTCTCCCTCGGGATTGTATATTGTAATGAGGCGCATGCTCACGCCGTCCAGCACGGCCAGGAGAATCTCCCGCCTGTTCTCGAAGTGTCGGTATATCGCCGGCTCGCTGATGCCGACGATCTCCGCGATGCGGCCCATGGAGGCGCCCGACAGGCCCTGCTCAGCTATGAGACTCGTCGCCGCCCTGATTATCTGCTCCTGCCTCTGGGCCGTGGGGACCCGCCTTTTTTTCTGTGCCATAACCTCTCCAATGTCCGTATGTAACACCGGGTGGAATCCCGATTGTCAACAAGAAAAATCATCGGCGACCCGGCGTCACTTCAATTTCAGATAATGCCGAATGCGGTCGATCATGGCCCTGTCGCACACGGAACAGCGCGCCGCGTCGGCCCGTTCCCGCACGATCATCCGCGCAAAGCCCCTGCAGTCATCGGCCCCGCAGGCCGCGCAATTGGCGCCGGGGAGCATTGATTCGACCCGGCGTATCCTGATATATGATACAATGGTCTTAATCATGATCGTCAGCGCCTGATAATCTCAAGGGCGAACCTGCCGATCTCGCTGAAAAGGTCCCCCATCTCCTCAACGGGCACCTTCATGTTGTCCTGGAACCACTTGCTCAGAACCATGTAGGTCCCGCCGGCGATGAAATGCGCGGCATAGGCGTGATGCACCGACTTTTTGCCGCTCCTTGTATCGAGGTGCTTCTGAAGCATGAGGGCGTACTGGGAAAACCGCTCCAGGGTCTTGTGTATCAGGCCCGCTCCCTGCAGCGCCAGGAACAGCTTCTTGTTCTCTTTCCATATCCGGAGCAGGCTCATCGACATATCGCCGATATACTCTTTCCGGTGCATCATGTCAACGATATCCCTGAAATATCCGTCGAAGACCCCGTCCATGTAATGGAGCAGGATCTCGTCCTTGCCGCTGAAGTTGCGATAGATGGTCTGCCGGGCCACGCAGGCCTCCTCGGCCAGCTCCGTGATGCTGATTTCGGCATAGGCCTTGTCCTTCATGAGCTCCAGGAGGGCGTCGAGGATCAGCGCCCTGGATTTCACGATCCTGATATCGACGGACTTCATCTGCATCACTCCCCTCCGATCTGTCACTTATAACACGGACCGAACGAATCATCCCCTGTCGGCGGCAGGATGACTGATTAAATTACAGATGTCAATTATGTTACATTTGTTGCATAACAAAATAGAGCCATCCGCCGTTCCCCGGCGATTCGCTGACAAGCTCCATGGATGGCGTTTTCAGAAAACCGCCATCATAAAAACCTTTACATTCCGCGCGCCCCGGATTATAGTGCTGGCGGTGCTGAGCCATGAAGATACTTTCGTTCGGGGAAATCCTCTGGGACCATATAGGCGACGGCTGGCATATTGGCGGCGCCCCCTTTAATTTCGCGGCCCATTGCGCGAGGATGGGGGCCCGGGCCGCGCTGGTATCGTCGGTCGGCAATGACAGCCTCGGCAGGAAGGCGCGGGCAGAGGCGAAGAAATGCGGCATCGATACCGGGGCCGTCGCCGTGAACCGCCGTCTTCCCACGGGGACCGTGGAGATTACCCTCAAGGGTGACGGGTCCCATGACTTCGCCATCCATGACAACGTCGCCTGGGACGAGATAACTGTTACATCCGAAGAGGCCCGGGCCCTCGGGTCCGGCGTCGTAGACGCGCTCTGCTTCGGCACCCTGGCGCAGCGGAGCGCCGTCAACCGGGCAAGCCTCGAATTGCTCCTCGACTGCGTCGCCCCCCGGATCGTCTTCTACGATGTGAATATCCGCCAGGACTATTACGCGGCGGAATGGATCGAGTGGTCCCTCCGCGCCTGCACCATCATGAAGTGCAATGACGACGAGGCCTCGCTGCTGGGAAGGCTCCTCTTCGCCCGCGGCCTTGACGACGAGGAATTCGCCCGGTCCGCGGCGGAGCGCTACAATATCACGACCCTGTGCGTCACCCGCGGCGCCCGCGGGGCCGCCGTGCTCCACGACGGTGCCTTCATTGAAGCGCCCGGCATCGAGGTAGCGGTGGCTGACACGGTCGGCGCCGGCGACGCCTTCGGCGCGGCCTTCCTCAGGTCGTTCCTTGGCGGCCATACCGCCGGAGAGGCGGCGCGCTTCGCCGTCAGGGTGGGGGCCTTTGTGGCGTCCCGGAGCGGCGCGGTGCCGGAATACTCGGAAGAGATTCAAAGGCTCGTGAATACCATGGCAGGATAATACTTACACGGTTATACCGACGGAGGAATCCATGAACCAGCTGAAGATGAAGCAGAAGCTATCCTACGCCATGGGCGGCCTCTCCCTGAACCTGGCGAACCTGGTCATTTCGCAGTGGCTCCTCAAGCTGTACGTGCCCAACAAGGAGGAGGCCCTGGTGCCCGGGTTTCTCTTCGCCGCTATTTTTCTCGTCGGTAGGGTGGTGGACGGCGTCACCGAGCCCATTGCCGGGTTCGTGAGCGACCATCACCGCTCCCGGCGGGGCCGCAGGATTCCCTTCATCATGGCCATGACCCTGCCGGCCGCAATCATCACCTTCCTCCTCTGGGTCCCGCCCGTGCCCGGTGCCATGCATTGGGCCAACGCCGTGTGGGTCTTCGCGCTGGTGCAGCTCTTCTTCATCTGCTGGTCCCTCCTGGCGAACCCCTACATGGCGCTCCTCCCGGAGATAACCTCCGATCTCGGAGAGAGGGTGAACATTTCGACCTACCAGGCGGTGTTCCTCATGGTCGGGACCCTCGTCTTCGGCGTCATGGGCCCCATCAAGGACGCCCTGGGATGGGCCGGCCTCGGCCTGGTGACCGGCTGTCTCACCGTCGCCTCATTCGTCCCCACGATGCTGGCCATACGGGAAAAGCCCTCCGATACCGGCAGCGCGACGGCGGCGGAAAAGATGCGCTTCTCCATGATATTCCAGTGGGCGCGGACCACCTTCCACAACAGGCCCTTCCGCTACCTCCTCGGGGCCACCGCCGTGTTCTGGTTCGGCCTGAACATGATCATCCTGATCATCCCCTTCTGGACCCAGTACGTCCTCGGCAGGAGCGACCGCGACGTGGTGCTGCTGATGGCGCCGCTCCTGGCGACCAACATCATCTTCTTTTTCGTCTTCAATTACCTTTCGAAGCGCTTCGGCAAGTACCCCGTGATGCTCCTTACCTTCATCCTCGCCGCCTTCACCATGCCGCTCCTCTGGCTCGTCAGCACCGCCCCGGGCGCAGACGCGATGCTCCACACGCAGATCGTCATGGCGTGCATCGGCATGCCCGTGGCGGGCATCATGATCCTCCCCTACGCGATCCTCTCCGACGTCATCGACCACGACGAGACCCTGACGGGCAAGCAGCGGGAGGGAATATATGTGGGGGTGCAGGCCATCTTCCAGAAGATCGCCATCGGCGTCTCCATAGCGGTCGCCACGGCCCTCATGTATTTCGGCGGCGACGCCAGGCCCACGGAGCTCGGCCTGAAGCTCATCGCGGCGGCCGCGGGGTTATCGTCACTCATCGCCTTCGCCGTCTTCCTCCGCTACCCGATACGGGAAAAGGACGGCAAGGCCTATATAAAGGATTGAAACCGGGCGCTGCGCTACAGAGCCCGCAGCTCTTCGTTGTCCGGCAGGCGGTTGTTGTCAGCGATAAAGCGGTAGATCCGGGCTGACCGTGTCTCCTCTCTCGCGAAGCTCTTCATATCCACGCGGTAGAGGCCGAACTTCGGGCCGAAGCCCTTCGCCCATTCCCAGTTATCAGTGAGGCTCCAGTAGGTGAAGCCGATGACGGGGCATCCCTCTTCGATGAGCCGCAGCGTCCACGCCAGGTGATCCAGGATATAGCCGGGCCTCCGGTCGTCCTTCGCGTCGGCCAGGCCGCACTCGGTGATCATCATCGGCACGCCGGGGTATCGCCGCGCGGCCTCCCTGCACACATGGTAGAGTCCCTCGGGGTAGATCTCCCAGCCCATGTCCGTGACCGGGTAGTGCGGATAGGAGGTGCGGTTCACCATGCCGGGCTTGAAGGGATTGAAGGACAGGATCTCGCGGGTGTAGTAGTTCACGCCGAGCCAGTCCAGGGTCCCCTTCAGGCGATCATCCTTCTCCCTGAGGGAGGGGCCCAACAGGATACCGATGTCGATGACGCCGGAGTGGATCGCGTCGAGGAAATTCCAGTTGAAGATCCGGTCGGTCTGTCCGGCCACGACCCGGTCGAGGAAAAAGCTCTTGGCCCGATAATGGAAGAAAAAGTAGATCATGCCGACGCGGGGCCCAGCCGCGTTTCCTCCCGGCGGCGTTTCGGCATGCTCCTTGATGATGTGATAGGCCTCGGCGTGGGCATGGATAAGGATGCCGTATATTTTTACCGCCAGGGCGATGTCCGCTCTGTTCGGCGGGATCTCGCCGAGGCCGTACCCCGCCAGGGCGTAGATCTGGGCGTCGATCATGGTGCTCCAGAAGTCGACGTAACGGCCGAAGCGGAGGGCGCACTCCCTCACGTAGGCGCGCCAGCGTTCCATGACCGCCCCGCTCTCCCACCCGCCCAGGTCCGCCGCCCAGAGGGGCAGGGTGAAGTGCCAGAGATTCAGGAACACGGTGAAGCCCTTCTCCTTAAGAGAGGCCAGCATGGCGCCGTAATGGTCCCACGCTTTTTCATCGTAGCGTCCCCGCTCCGGCTCGACGCGGCTCCACTCGATGCCGATGCGGTGCGCGTTCTGGCCGTCGCTTTTCGCGCGGGAAAAATCCTCCTCGTAGCGGTTGAAGAAATCGACGGAGGCGCCGCAGGTATCGCCGTTCTCGATGGGAGACGGCGTCCCGGACTCCCATTGGAACCAGTCGTTGTTGCAATTGCCGCCCTCATGCTGGTAGGCGTCCTCCCCCGTGGCCCAGAGGAACCCTTCGGGGAAGGCGTCGCCCTTCACCACGGCTTTCCGTGAAGGCGGGAGCTTGCGGACATTGCCGTAGACGATTGCGATGATGAATAAAGCGGCGGCGAGTATGGCAATTCCGATCAGGACAGTTACAATCATGCAGGCACCCCCGGGACATGATAAGCCACGAATCTTCATATATAGCAATCCCGTGATAATGGCAATTATTATTTCCCGGGACCGGGAAAAGGTTTCCCCTGCAGCCGGGATCGGAGGCACCTTCAAAATAACTTGACACTTCCACGGTCAGGGGGATTCTCTATATACACGATACGGCATGACCCGATGGGACCCTATGGACGACCATGATCTGCAACAGCTCGCAGCCAGGCTGGACAATGACTCGCCGGTTTTAAAATTCCCCGACGAGCTTGAAAAGCGGTACATCCTGCACCACGCGAGCACGCGCCTGATCGTGTCAAACAGGGTGCTCATCATCGGCATGTCCGCGTTTCTCCTCTTTACCATCCTTGATTATATCGCCTTCCCCTTCCCCGCGGCCGTGCGGGCTTGGATCGTGCGGGCCCTGACCGCCGCAGTCATCGTTCCCCTTGTCTTCCTGGCCAGGCGCGCCGGCGACGTGCGGATGACCTACGCCATGGTTTCAGCGTCGATGATCATCGTGAACGCCTCTGTCGTGGCCATCGACGTCATCGGGGTCAACGCGGCGGGCTATGACCTGCCCCTGGGATCGCTCTTCGTGATCATCTTCTCGTCGACCCTCATCCGCTTCCCCTTCTGGATATCGCTGGGCGTCATAGGCCTGATGATGCTCACCCAGGTGGCCGGCCTGGCTCTCTTCACCGGCCTCGGCATCGGGAACATACTCCGCAACGTCCTCTTTTTCAGCTTCATCATCATCATGCTCCTCTTTTCCAGTTACAGCACCGACGCCGACAGCAGAAGGATATTTATTCTGAACCTGCTGAGGAGAAAATATGACCGGTCGGGATTGAAGCAATCGAGCGTCGACGAGTATTCGGCGATGCTGGAGGCCTACATGGACGATAAGAAACCGTACCTTGACCCGGAGCTCCGCATTGACGACGTCGCCCGGGCCCTCCAGATCAAGCGTCATCACCTGACCCAGATTTTGAGCGAAAAATACAACCAGAACTTTTTCATGTACGTCAATGGATTCAGGATAGAGGAGGCCCGGCGGATGATGGCTGATGAAGCCAGCAGGGAAAAGACCGTATTGCGCATAGCCTTTGATACCGGCTTCAATTCAAAGGCGACCTTCAACAGGATATTCAAGGAATTTACCGGCCTGACCCCGACGCAATACAGGAAGAAGCTGTAGCATCCCGAAAAAAAGAGTCTCAACTCAGCGGATAAGTCGATTTAAAGTGATACTCATGGTATCCATTGATTCATGATCCGATTGATGGCTATGCCGCGCCATTTGAAATCATCCTGGAGAATCAGCCATGAAAAAACAGATACGCCGACTTATTCTTTTTTCCTTATCGCTGTCCATGGCAGCCTACCTCTCATGCGACACGACAACCGTGACAAGCCAGACCGTCAAGGCCAGCGGGAAATATTTTGTCGATGACCGCGGCGGTGTCGTCCTCTACCGCGGCCTCAACGTGGCCGGCGACGCCAAGGTGCCGGACTTCATGCCAATAAAGGAAGCGAAACTCCTTGATCCCCTGCCCGGCTGGGGCGTCAACGTCATCAGGCTCCTGTTCACCTGGGAGGCCTTTGAGCCGGTCATGGGATCGTACAACAGCGAATACCTCGATTATATCACCCGGGTGGTGTCCTGGGCCGGGGAGCGGGGCATCAAGGTCATCATCGACTTTCACCAGGACGCGTTCTCGCGCTACCAGGTCAACGGCTGCGGCGAGGGCTTCCCCGAATGGGCCGTTCCCGCAGAAGTATCGAAGGACACCCCCCGCAACGACAGCAGCTGCAAGATCTGGGGGGCCCAGATGATCTGGGATTTCGACATGCACACCTGCTGGAACCGCTTCTACAGGGACAAGTACGGCGTGCGCACCAGGTTTTTAAAGATGATGGACGCCGTGAGCGCCCATTTCGGGAGCAACCCGGCGGTGCTCGGCTATGATATTCTCAACGAGCCGTGGGGCGACGAGGTCAAGGAGATCGCCGTCCTGTACGAAGACGCCGCGAAGATCATCCGGAAGAACGATCCCGACTCGGTGCTCTTCCTCTGCCCCCACGCCCTCATCAGCGCGGGCAACGCCTCGGAGCTGCCGAAGATGTCCTTCGGCAACTACGCCTACGCGCCCCATTACTACGACGGGAGCATCATCGTCTTCAACGCGTGGTTCGGCACTTCGCCGGACAGCGCCCTCAACAAGCAAAAGAAAAAATCCGACGCGTGGAACGTGCCCATACTGTGGGGGGAATTCGGCGTCAACGCCACGGCCGGCGGCGGCGCGAAATACATGGACCTCTTCTATGCCTGGCTGGACGCCAACCACGCCTCCGGCACCCAGTGGAACTACACCCCCGGCTGGAAGCCGGACACCTTTGACGGATTCAACGACGAGAACCTGAGCGTCGTGGACAACCTTGGCGCCCTGCGGGCCAACTACCGGATCAGGCCCTACGCGCAGAGGATCGCCGGAACGCCGGTCTCCTTCACGGTGTCGAGGAAGGATACCGGCGCGATCCAGGTGCGCATCGAATGGGACCACGACCCGGCGAAGGGTGAAACAAGGATATTCCTGCCCCGGGAAGCCCTTATCGGAACCGGCGGATATAACGCCTCCTCCACCGGGGATTCCCTTGAATGCGGCTACGATAACGACGAACTGTACCTGGCCTGCGAATCCACAGCGGCGGGACGGAAAAGCATCACCCTGAGCTCGGAGAACTATAAATGAAAACCGCGGCGCAGATAATCTCCATCATGTCCCTCGGCGCGGTTTTTTTCTGGGGGGGATTTCCAGCGGCCCTGGCCTTCAAATACCACGCGGTGGCGGCGGGCCTCATCACCGCCGCGGGAGCTGAGATCGCCGTGGTACTGGTCCTCCTCATGGGCAAGCCGATCCAGGATTACCTGCTGCGCAAATATCCCGCGTGGCTCGAGAAGACCAGGAGCGGAAAGGCCGGCGCCATATTCCAGAAATACGGCATGGCCGGCCTGGGCCTCATCGCCCCGGTCATGCCCGGGGCACCCCAGGCCGCCCTCATCGGCCTGGCCCTGAGCGCGCGGCCCGGGAAGATCCTCCTCTGGGTCACGGCCGGCATCGTTCTATGGGCGCTCATCGTGACCATGGGGCTCCTTCTCGGCATGGAATACGTCGGATTGTTCCTGAATATGTGACCATCCGGTCAGGCAGGCACCTCATGAAAGAGAAAACCATACCTCCCATCATGAAAAACTCCCGGGCCCTGGTGAGGATCACCAGCCCCGACCGGGGCGTCCTGCTCCTCCACGGCTTCAAGGGCTCCCCCTCTGAAATGAAATACCTGGGAGAGCGGATCTCCGCCCGGGGCTATTCCATCAGCATCCCGCGTCTCCCCGGCCATGGCACCGTGATCAAGGACCTGACCCGCGTCACGGGAAGGGACTGGCTCACCGCCGCCCGGGAAGCCCTGGTGGAGCTTTCAAGCCATTGCCGCGAGGTCTCCGTCGTGGGCCTCTCCATGGGCGGAATCCTGACCCTCCTCCTCGCCCGGGACCATCCCGTGAAAAAAATCGTCCTCCTCTCAGTGCCCCGGACGCTGAAGGAAAAAAGCATCTACCTGGCGCCGCTCATAGGAACCTTCGTGAAAATACTGTGGCAGGAAGACGTCACCAGGGGCCTCGCGTCGGAAGAGGCCCGGCGCGTTCACGAGTGCTACAGCCAGGGAACGCCCATCAAGCAGTCGTGGCACCTTTTCAGGCTCATAAAAAGAGCCATGAAGGCCCTTCCCCTCATCGAGGCGGAGGCCCTTGTCGTCCAGTCGGCAGGGGACCAGGTGATACCCCCGGACTCGATGGAGCACATCTATTCCCGCATGGCGGCCACAAAAAAAGAAAAGCTTTTATTAAAGAAGAGCAATCACGCCATCACCGCCGACCTTGAAAAGGAAGAGCTCGCCGAACAGGTCATCGCCTTTCTCGAACGGTAAAGCAGTTATTACAGGCAATTGATCGCAGCGCGACCACTCATCATATAATCATTGACAAAAGAGATGAGCGGCGCATAATGTCTAAAACTGTATATTATCCCGCTGTTTCAACCCCTCTTACGTTTCAGCCGGCTTTTATCAAAGGAGAAAATTATAACATGTCATTTGAAGACTTACATCTCATCGCGCCTATCATGAAGGCATTACAAACCGAAGGATACACGACACCGACGCCTATCCAGCGCCAGGCGATCCCCATCATACTGAAAAGGAAAGACCTCCTCGGCTGCGCCCAGACCGGGACGGGCAAAACGGCGGCTTTCGCCATACCTCTGCTGCAGCTGCTGCACGGGGACCTGGCCAAATCCAAGGGGCCCCGTGCCATCAAGACCCTGATACTGACCCCGACCAGGGAGCTGGCCATTCAAATCGGCGAAAGCATCGCCAGTTACGGACGGCACACGGGACTCAAACACACTGTTATTTTCGGCGGCGTGTCGCAGAAATCGCAGACCGACGCCCTGCGGGCGGGAGTGCACATACTGGTGGCGACCCCCGGCAGGCTTCTCGACCTCATGAACCAGAACCAGGTCAGCCTTAACCGGATAGAGCAGTTCGTCCTTGACGAAGCCGACCGGATGCTAGACATGGGATTCATCCACGATGTTAAAAAAATAATCGCGAAGCTGCCCGCCCGGAGACAGTCGCTCTTTTTTTCCGCGACCATGCCGCCGGCGATATCAAAGCTCGCCGAGACGATCCTGGTAAATCCTGAAAAGGTCGCGGTGACGCCGGTTTCATCACCGGTGGAGGCCATCGATCAGTCGGTCTATTTCGTCGGGGGCAAAGACAAGACAAAGCTCCTCGTGCGGCTCCTGGAGGACGCATCCGTTGAATCGGCCCTGGTCTTCACGCGCACCAAGCACGGGGCCAACAAGGTGGCCGAAGGCCTGGTCAAAGCCGGCATCCGCGCCGAGGCGATCCACGGCAACAAGTCCCAGGGAGCGCGGCAGCGGGCACTGGGCAATTTTAAAAAAGGTGATACGCGGGTGCTGGTCGCCACGGACATCGCCGCGAGGGGCCTGGACATTGAAGAGCTATCCCACGTCATCAACTTCGAATTGCCCAACATCCCTGAAACCTATGTCCACCGCATCGGGCGCACCGGCAGGGCGGGACTGAGCGGCGTCGCCCTGTCGTTCTGCGATGAGGAAGAAAAACCGTTCCTGGCGGATATACAGAAATTGATCGCGCGGAAGATCCCGGTCGTCGAAGGCCACCCGTATCCCTTGATCGAAAGGGGGCCATCCGCGCGCCAGGACGGGGGGAATAATTCCTCCGTCAGAAAAACAGGGGCCCCGGCAAACCGGAAGCCCCGCGCGAAAAGCTATACCGCCAGGAAGGACCGGGCCCCTTCACCCCGGCCTGCCATAAAAAGATATACCGGAGTATATCAACCGAGAAATGAGGAATAGAGCTATATCCCGTCCTCTTCCTTAAACGGCGCACCCTACCTCCCTTCCGGAGGAGCCCAGCTCCTCCGGAGTTGCTACGCCACGTCCCACCGGCAAATTAAACTTGACGAACTGATATGCCCATATTAATTTAAAGCGTTTCGTACAGAGTCGCTTGAATAAATAGAAAATTCGGGATGTGTTGTTGTGGGGAGGGGTATGATCACGAAAGGGTACACAACCGTTGAATTCCGATCAATTTAAAAACAATAGAGTCTTATTCAACTTTCTGAAATTTTCCCGTGCCAGCCGGTCTTCCACGTGTGCAATCCGCGTTTCAGATTCCAACCTGCGGCCAAGCTTAGAAGGATATCGCCGCCCCATCTGGAATATACTGCAGCAACATGATGAACATGAAACGCGTAACGTCATGGGGGCGTCATTCAATTTCCAGCAACACCCTTCATTTCAACGGCCGATGCGGCATGGCGCCAAATCTCTTTCACGCATCCGGACCAGATATCAAGCGGCGGGGTAATTATGCTTGATAGGATAAAAGAATCATTTCGCTCGCAAAAGCTTGACCACGACACCAGCTCGGCCTTTGTCAGGGAAATCATCTTTATCAACTACAGGCGCTCAAGGATATTCTCCCTGGTGCTCCTGGTTATTTTTATCATCCTCCTTGCCCTTGACCTGGTCAACAGGGCCCGGGGATTATGGAGCAACCAGTGGTATCTCAACCTCTTCTATATTCACCTTGCGTCGGTCATAGTATACCTACTGGCCATCCTTTCCATTTTCATTTCAAAGCCCGCCGACCCCGACAACGTCACGGTACGGCACAGGATCGGCGTCATGGCCATCGTTGTCATCACCGTCCTCACGCAGATCCTGACAACCATGGTGGACCAGCACCTGAGCGGGCAGATATCTCCCTTTGTCAGCATGGCCATCGGCCTGGGGGCCATCGTCCTGATGCCGCTGATCTCACGCACCTTGCTGTATGCCGCTTCGCTGATCCTGTTCTTCATAGCCATAGGCTATTCCCAGAACAACCCCAGCGTGGCGTCCACGCATTACATCAACGGCTCAACGGTGATCGTGATCGGGTGGTTCCTTTCCCAGGTCATCTACAGGGGCCACAGGAAGAATTTCATCGCCCGTCAGACGATCAAGAGGCAGGACGAAAAGATCCGCCTCTCGGAGATCGAGTATCAGCGCCTCTTCGAGAACTCGCCCATCGGCGTTTTCAGGATCTCGACCGACGGCACGGTGCTCGCCGCGAACCGGGCCCTGCTGGGCATGCTCGGGTTCAATTCCATCGACGACATGAACAGCGCGGGTCTCTCCGCCCTGTACGCGATCCCGGCCGACAGGGAGCGTCTATGGAAGAAAATCTCAGAGGCTCCGGTGGCCGGTTTCGAGACGGATTTTGCCCGCTCCGACGGTTCCATCCTTCCCGCCTCCATCAGCGGCACCATGATTTACGACGAGACGGGCGCGCCGGTCTTTGTCGAGGGAACCATCGAGGACATTACGGGGCGCAGGCGGTCCGAGCTGGCGCTCCGGGAAGCGGAGGAAAAATACAGGACCATCCTCGAAAGCATGGACAGCGGCTACTACGAGGTCGACCTGGAGGGAAACATTCTCTTCTGCAACCCCGCCCTGAGGAATTTTCTCGGCTACAACGAGCATGAGATAGAGGGCGTGAACTTCCGCGACTTCATGGATCCCGATGAGGCGCCCCGCGTGTTCCAGATATTCCACGACCTCTATAAAACCGGAAATTCTTCCGGCGATTTCTACTGGCAGTATACCCGGGAGGGGCGAAAGGCGGCCCACTCGGCCGCCTCGGCCTATCCGATCACGAACAGCCGCGGCGAGATCGTCGGGTTCCGCGGGACGGCGCGCGACATCACGGCGCTCAAGGAGGCCAAGGACGCCGCGGACGCCGCCAACATATCCAAGAGCGCGTTCCTGGCCAACATGTCCCACGAGATACGGACCCCGATGAACGCCATCATCGGCATGTCCCACCTGGCGATGAAGACCGACCTCGACCCGCGGCAGCGGGACTACCTGGTGAAAATCGACCGGGCCGCCCACAGCCTGCTGCAGATCATCAACGACATACTGGACTTCTCCAAGATAGAGGCAGGCAAGCTCGACATGGAATCGATCCCCTTCCATCTTGACGATGTCATGGCGAACCTCTCCACGATCATCGGCGTCAGGGCCCAGGAGAAGCGCCTCGAGCTGATCTTCGACACGGGCGCGGATATTCCCAACCGTCTGATCGGCGACCCCCTGCGCCTCAACCAGGTGCTGGTGAACCTCTGCAGCAACGCCGTCAAGTTCACGGAAAAGGGCGAGATCGTCGTCAGGTCCCGGCTGCTGGAAAAGGCCGGCGGCGCCGCCAGGATCGAATTCGCCATTTCGGATACCGGCATCGGCATGACGCCGGAGCAGATGGAAAAGCTGTTCCAGTCCTTCTCCCAGGCCGACAGCTCCACCACGAGGCGGTACGGGGGCACGGGACTGGGCCTCTCGATCTCGCGGCGCCTCGTCGAGATGATGGGCGGCGCCATCCGCGTTGAAAGCGAATACGGCGCTGGGAGCGTCTTCAGGTTCGACGCCTTCTTCAAGGTGCAGGAAGGTCCGGACATATCACCGGCAAGGAAGATCAAAGAGCTCCAGGGGATGAAGGTCCTTGTCGTGGACGACACCCAGAGCTCCCGGATGATACTGACCGACATGATGGAGCGGCTTCAGTTCGCCGTCTCCTCGTGCGCCTCCGGCGAAGAGGCGCTGCGCGAGCTGGAACGGGCCTCGGGCGCCGGGGAGCGGTACGACGCGGTGCTGATGGACTGGAACATGCCCGGCATGGACGGCCTGGAGGCCGGGCGGAGGATCAAGGGCGATCCGAAGCTCGCGCCGGCGCCGAAGATCATCATGGTGACCGCCTACGGCTCGGAGAGGCTCATGAAGAGCGCCGACGACATCGGCCTGGACGGGTTCCTCCTGAAGCCGGTGAGCCCCTCCGCCGTCATCGACACCCTCATGAACATCCTGCCGCGCGCCGACGAGGAAAGCCCGGCGCCCCGGCAAAGCCGCAGGGGCGGCGATCCGGCGGACATAGTGAGGAACATCCGGGGCGCGCGGATACTCCTGGTGGAGGACAATGATCTGAACCAGCAGGTGGCCATCGAGCTCCTGGAGGGAGCCGGGTTCTCCGTCACCCTGGCCGGCGACGGAAAGGACGCCACGGAAAAGATGACGGCCGATTTCCACGCCGTGCTGATGGACGTGCAGATGCCGGTCATGGACGGGTATGAGGCGACCCGGATCATCCGTTCGAAACGCGAGTTCGACGGTATCCCGGTCATCGCCATGACCGCAAACGCCATGGAGCAGGACCTGAAAAAGGCCCGTGAGGCCGGCATGGTGTCCCACGTGGCCAAGCCGGTGGACCCGGAAAAGCTTTACCGCACCCTTGCGGAACACATCAGGCAAGATCCGGCAAAGCCCTTCGATATCATCCCCGACAGGGAACCGGCGGTAGACGCAGCGGCCGCGCAGGCGGAACTGCCGGCCGTCCTCCCGGGGATCGACATCGCCGAAGGCCTCGGCCATCTCGCCGGCAACCGCGGGGCCTACCGGAGGCTCCTGGCGCATTTTGCCCGGAACAGCCGGATGCTGGATGATGTGTTTATGGCGCTGGAAGCGCGGGACCGCCAGGCCGCCGCCCGGGCCGCCCATTCCCTCAAGTCCGTGGCGGGAAACCTCGGCGCCAGGGAGCTGTACAACGCGAGCGCCGCCGCGGAGCGCACGCTGAAGAACGAATCGGAGACCACGGAGATACTTGAAGCGCTGAAAGCGGATCATGATATCGTCATGAAGGGTCTCCGGCAATGGCTTTCGAGCGGTGCCGGACAACCGGGCGATCCCGGGATCGAGCCGGACGGCGCCGCGTGGTCCGGCGCGCTCAGGGAGCTGCGGGCCCTCATTGCGGACAACGACGCCTTTTCCCACGAGGCCTGCGAGAAGATCATTGAGCGGGCGCCCCGGGCGGTCAGGGAGCGCTTGGAGGAAATTCACAAGGCCCTCTCCGGTTATGATTTCGACGGGGCCCTTTCAATAATCGACGCGATGACAGATCAAGGACGGGAAAACCCATGAACGACAAGAAAACTATCCTGGTCGTGGACGACACGCCCGAAATAATCCGGATTCTCACGGCATCCCTGAGCGGGACCTACAGGGTGAAAGCGGCGACCAACGGCGAGAAGGCGCTGCAGATCTGCTCAGGCGATTCCCTGCCGGACCTGGTGCTCCTCGACGTGCTCATGACCGGGATGGACGGCTTTGACGTGTGCCGCCGCCTCAAGGCCGATCCCGCGACCCGCGATATTCCCGTCATTTTCCTCACCGGCCAGACCGCCATCGAGGACGAGAAGCAGGGCCTCGAGCTGGGGGCCGTGGACTACATCACCAAGCCGATCAGCCCTCCCATTGTCATGGCCCGGATCGAGACCCACCTGAAGCTCAAGATGGCCTCGGACTTTCTCCGGGACAAGAACCTGTTTCTCGAGAAGGAAGTCGAGCGGCGCACGTCGGAGGTGCAGACGCTGCAGGAGGTGACCATCCTCGCCCTGGCGTCCCTGGCCGAGACCCGCGACAACGACACCGGCAACCACCTCCGAAGGACCCAGCTCTACGTGCAGCTTCTCGCCGGGAAGCTGAGATCCCATCCCCGCTTCGAGGGATTCCTCAATGATTCCTTCATAACCATGATGTTCAAGTCGGCGCCGCTCCACGACATCGGAAAGGTTGGGATTCCGGATCGGATTCTGCTGAAGCCCGGCCGCCTGGATCCGGAAGAATTCGAGATCATGAAGAAGCACACCATCCTCGGCCGGGAAGCGATCGAGCATGCCGAGCATACCCTCGGCCTGGCCGTGGAGTTTTTAAGAATCGCCAAGGAGATCATCCTCTATCATCACGAGAAGTGGGACGGGAGCGGCTACCCCGACGGGCTCGCCGGCGCCGACATCCCGGTCGCGGCGCGCCTCATGGCCCTGGCCGACGTCTACGACGCCATGATTTCCTGCCGCGTATACAAGAAGGAAATGCCCCACGAGAAGGCGATCCAGATCATAAACGAAAGCAAAGGGAGCCACTTCGATCCCGTTGTTGTAGACGCGTTCATAGAGCTTAATGAGGAGTTCAGGCGGATCGCCCAGCAGCACCTCGACGCTGACGCGGAATTGAAAAAATCGCTGGAATAACACCCGAAGGCGGAAAAGGTAGATAGCGGCGGGAAGCAATACCACACTAGCACTGCAGAGGCGGCAATGATTTTCGACAAACTCAGATCACTATACCGGTCCCATGGCATGAATGCCGAGACGCGGCGCGCCTTCGTCATGGATGTCAGTTTTACAAATTTCAACCGCCTCAGGATCCTGATCCCCATCCTCCTCCTGGTCTATGTTTCACTGGTTGCCTTTGACCGATTATTGATCTGGGATAAGATCCTGTCCTCCGGCACCGTAATAGTGGTCTTCTATATTCATATCGCTACCGCCGTCTTTCTAATAATGATGCTTGTCCCGATTTATTTCAAGCCGCCCCGGACCGCTCAAGAGATCACGCTCCTGCACCGCTTCACGGTTATTATATTTGTGTTCGTCATGCTCCTGGTGGGCGTTTCGACCACGCTGCTGGCATTCCCCATCGCCAAGCAGATAATAGCCCATGTGATTATCGCATTTGGCCTGGGGGCCCTGATAATCATGGGCCACCGGGAAAGCCTTGTCATGTATTCACTTTCTTATCTGGCCTTTATCATCATGCTGGATTATACTCAAATAGATGCCATGTTAATAGAGGGTTTGAAGATCAATATTCTGATAATGATCTCAATGGCATGGGTTTTCTCCCGGATGATGTTCCTGGGATACAGGAAGAGTTTCATGCAAACCACCACCATAAAAAGGCAGGATGAGAATCTGCAAACCATAAACGAAGAGCTCGTGGCGTCAAACGAGGAATTCGAGGCGGCCAATGAGGAGCTTATGGCCACGGTTGAAGAGCTCTCGGCCAAGGAAAGAGCCCTCCGCGAGAGCGAGGCGAAGTACCGGCTCCTGGCCGAGAACAGCGATGACGTGATCTGGACCACGGACGCCAATCTGAAATTCAATTATGTAAGTCCCTCCAACATGAAACTGCGCGGCCTGACCCCCGAGGAGACCATGAATGAGACCCTGGATCAGGTCATGACGCCCGACTCGTTGAACAGGATCATCGCCGAGTATACGCGCATGCTCCCCGCGGTCGAGAGGGGGGAAAACCCAACCCTTCGCATAGACCTCGAAGAATGCCGCAAGGACGGATCCACCGTTTGGGTGGAGGCGTCGATCCAGACCATGCGGGACGCCGGGGGGCGCCTCATCGGCTACCTCGGAGTCACCCGCGACATCTCGGAGCGAAAGCGGGCTGAAGAGGCCCTTCGCGAAGGAGAGGCGAAGTACCGGCTCCTGGCCGAAAACAGCGACGACGTGATCTGGACCACGGACGCCAATCTGAAATTCACCTACATGAGTCCTTCCATCACGAAATTGCGCGGCTTGACCGTGGAGGAGGCGCTGCAGGAAAGCCTTCAGGACTGCATGACGCCGGAATCGCTGAACGTGATAATCGGCGAATATACGCGCCTGCTGCCGGCCATCGAGAAGGGAGACAACCCCGCATTGCGCAGGGACATCCTGCAGTACCGGAAAGACGGCTCCACATTATGGGTCGAGGTCAACATTAAAACAATGCGGGATGATGCCGGCCGCCTGATCGGCTTCCTCGGCGCTTCCCGCGACATCTCAGACCGGCGAAAAGCGGAAACGGCCCTGCTGGAGAGCGAGGAGAAATTCCGCCAGATCGTGGAGAACGCCTCCGACTTCATCTACCGGGTCGACTACAGGGGCTATTACACGTTTCTCAATCCCGCGGCCGAAAGGATACTCGGCTTTTCGGCCAACGACGTGAAAAAGCATCATTTCTGGGACATCATCGACGCGGAACACCGGCAGGCGGCAAAGGATTTTTACCTGGACATGGCGGTCAGGAAGATCCCGCAGACCTACTACGAATTCCCGATCAACCTGAAGGGCGGCGATCTCATGTGGCTGGGTGTGCTGACCAAGACCGTGGAGATCCCAGGCGCGGGCACCGAATTCTTATGCCTCTCCCGCGACATCACCGAGCGCAGGCGCGCCGAGAAGGCCCTCACGGAGGCGAAGGAGGCCGCCGAGGAGGCCAACCGCATGAAGAGCGAGTTCCTGGCCAACATGTCCCACGAGATCCGGACGCCGATGAACGCCATCATCGGCATGACGCACCTGGCGATGAAGACCGGCCTCGATCCGCGACAGCGGGACTACCTGGGGAAGATCGACCGCGCGGCCCACAACCTGCTCCAGATCATCAACGACATACTCGACTTCTCCAAGATCGAGGCGGGCAAGCTGGACATGGAGCGCGTGCCCTTTCAGCTCGACGAAGTGCTGGCAAACCTCTCCACGGTCGTGGGCGTCAAGGCCCAGGAGAAAGGCCTGGAGCTCATCTTTGACACCGGGGCCGACATTCCCAACCGCCTGGTCGGCGACCCCCTGCGCCTCAACCAGGTGCTGGTGAACCTCTGCAGCAACGCCGTCAAGTTCACCGAAAAGGGGGAGATCGTCGTGCGCTCCAGGCTGGCGGGGGCGGTCAACGGCAAGGCGAAAATCGAATTCAGCGTCACGGATACCGGCATCGGCATGACCCCCGAGCAGATGAAAAAACTGTTCCACTCCTTTTCTCAGGCCGACAGCTCCACCACGAGAAAATACGGAGGCACGGGCCTGGGCCTCTCGATATCACGCCGCCTGGTTGAAATGATGGGCGGCTCCATCAAGGTGGAAAGCTCCTTCGGCGAGGGGAGCGCGTTCCGCTTCGACGCGCTGTTCCAGCTGCAGAAAGGCCCCGAAATATCGATAAACGAAAGGATAGGCGAGCTGAGAGGGATGAGGGTTCTCATCATCGACGACAACCAGAGCTCGCGGCAGATACTGATGGACATGATGGAGCGCCTCGCCTTCCGAGTGTCCGTGTGCGCCTCCGGGAAGGAAGCCATCAGCGAGCTCAGGCAGGCGTCGAAGGCCGGCGACGATTACTCCCTGGCGCTCATGGACTGGAAGATGCCCGGCATGGACGGCCTGGAGGCCAGCCGGAGGATCAGGTCCGACCCGGACATATCGAAGCCCCCGAGGATCATCATGGTCACCGCCTACGGCTCGGCGGACCTCATGAACCGCGCCGGGGAAGCGGCCATCGACGGATTTCTCGTGAAGCCGGTGAGCCCCTCGACGATCGTGGACACGATCATCCGCATTTTCCACGACAGCGGCGCAGAGGAGAGCCGCGCCGCCGTACGGGATCTCCGCGAGGACCCCGCGGAGATCGTGCAGGGCATCCGCGGGGCCAGGATCCTCCTGGCCGAGGACAACGACTTGAACCAGCAGGTGGCCATAGAGCTCCTGGAGGGCGCCGGCCTTTCCGTCACCCTTGCCGTGGACGGCAGGGACGCGGTCGAAAAAATGAGGGCCGATTTTCACGCGGTGCTGATGGACGTGCAGATGCCCGCCATGGACGGGTACGAGGCTACCCGCATCATCAGGTCCAAGCCCGAATTCGACGGCATCCCCGTCATAGCCATGACAGCCAACGCAATGGAGCAGGACCTCGAGAAGGCGCGGGAAGCCGGGATGGTCTCCCACGTGGCGAAACCGGTCGACCCGGAAAGGCTCTATCGCACCCTTGCCGAATTCATCACACCGGACCCGGCGAAGCCCTTTGACACGAAGGAGGAGCCGACAGGCGGAGCGCGCGTGACGGACCGCGCCGGGCTTCCTGACAGCCTTCCCGGCATAGACATCGACGACGGCCTGTCCCACCTGGGAGGCAACGCGCAGGCCTACATCAGGCTCCTGCTGCAGTTCCCGGAGCGGCTGGGGCAAAGCGCCGGATCAATTCGCTCCTGCGTGGAAAAGAACGAAATGACCGAGGCGGTGCGCCTGGCCCATTCGCTCAAGTCCGTGGCCGGCAATATCGGCGCGCAGGAGCTCTTCGCCTTTTCCCGCGATGCCGAGCTCGCCCTCAAGGAAGGCCGCGACCCCGCCGTGGCGCTCGCCGCCATGGACCGCGCCCTTGATGACATTGTCTCGGGGATCAAATCCTGGGCGGCGGCCGCCGGGAATGAACGGCGTGACGAGACCGCGCCCGTCGGCAGAGAACGCCTGGAGGAGATGGCAAAGGAACTCGGGGCTCTTCTCAAGGACGATGACACCGCGGCCATCGGGATCATTGACAAGCTGGACGCGATGAGGATTCCTGCCCTCCGGGAGGTACTGTCCGACCTGCGGAAAGAAGCTGAAAATTATAATTTTGAATCGGCGCTGCTGCGCCTTGCTAAGCTTGAAAAACTGCTGGAGAATATAAAAGAGGATTAAGCCGCCGGCCATTACGGGCATTATCCCGTTTGATTTCCAACATGGAAGAATCATCGGCACCGGGCCCATTAGTGTTTGACAGAATACTTTTCAGGGTACAGCCTATAATAACGGTTTGAGAGGTATGTATGGCGGAATGCCCATCATTGAAAACATGTCCTTTTTTCAACGATACCCTGGCGAACATGCCGGGTAAATCCATCTTTATCAAAAAGAAATACTGCCTGGGCAGCAATGCGCGGTGCGCCCGTTTCATGGTTGCGAGCACGCTGGGTAAAGAAAAAGTCCCCCCGGACCTCTACCCGGATAATACTGACCGGGCCGGGGAAATCCTCCGGGATGGGCAATAACACATACCAGGTGAAAACAACATGAGATTGAACAGGTACGTGACAATCACCAGATTACCGAAAGACTTAAAACAGACTTTCATCCGCAATCTCTACGCAACCGATTTCGCCCGGTGCAGAATTTTTGCCGCCATCCTGATTCCCGTTTTCATTTTAAATGTCATCGCTGATTTGTCAAATAAAGACAAGGGGCTCTGGAGCAATCCCGGTTACTATGATCTCTTCATTATCCATTGCGCGACACTGGCGGCGATGGTATTTTTTGCCCTTGTTTTTTTCCTCTCCAGGCCGAAATCGGAAGCAGGCATCAACATCTTCCATAAAATAGCCGTCAATGGAATCTGCCTCGCCCTGATGTTAAGCGCGGTGGCGACAGCGGCGGCCGACCAGAAGATTCACGGCCAGATCACCGCCTATGTCATTTTCTCCTTCGGCATCAGCGCCTCAATCCTTTTTTCCCATTCCGCGAGTATCGTCATCCATGGTATTGCACTGGCGCTTTTTCTGATCGGGATATCCTACACCCAGACCGACTACAATCAGCTCTACGGCCATTATGCAAATGGAACAACCCTGACCTTGATATCCTGGGTCCTGACGCGGATCATGTACTCGGGCTTCAAGAAAAATTTTCTTCAGAATATCACCATCGATGATCAGAGGCATACGATCTCGGTAAAGACGCTGCTCAATGACGTGATATTCGACGCCATACCGGTGGGCCTGCTCAGGCTGATGCCGGACGGATCGATTCAGCAGCACAACAAAAAGCTGTTGGAGATATTGAACCTGGCAGAGCCCCTCAAAAACCTGAAGGAGGTGGTTGAACGGGGCTGGAAAATCCTGCGGCAGGACGGATCGGTGATGCCTGCCTCCGAATACCTCCTGGTGGATACCCTGTCGGAGATGAAAAGGATAGACAACCGTGACATCGGCATAATAACCCCCGGCAGCGAACCGGTCTGGATCAATCTCAACGTCTCGCCCGTCAGCCCCGAGGCGGGGGGCGGCGCCATGGCCGTGCTGATAGACGTCACCGAGAAGCGGTTAACGGGAGAAATGCTCGGCGCCGTGCACCGGCAGTCACCCGTTGCGATACTCATCATTGACGCCAATGAAACGCCGCCGCGGCTCCTCAGCATCAATCCCGCGGTGAAAACGATGTTCGGCGTCGATCACGAAGATGAATTCCTGTCGGACCTTCCGTCACTGCTCCCTGAAATCCAGCATAACGGCGCGGCGTCGGTCATCTTTTTTTACGAGATGTGCGACCGGGCCATGGAAGAGGGTCAGGTCCGCAGCGAGTTTGTCTTCAGGCACCGCGGCGGCGGAGAGGTCTTTTGCGAGATCAGCCTTGTCAGGATAACCCTGGGGACCAAGTATCACCTTCTCGGCATCATATCGGACCTCACCGAGATCAAGGAAAAACAGAAGGAGCTGTATCTCAGGAATATCCTGCTCACGACACAGCAGGAGGTCTCACTTGACGGCGTCCTCATCGTCGACGGGGAAGGGAGCATCCTCTCGTACAACAGGCGGTTCGTCGACATGTGGAACCTTCCACTCACCGTGATTGAATCACGGTCGGCCCGGCAGGTGCAGCAGTCAATGCTGGAAAACTGTGTTGACCCGGAAGAAGTCACCGGCAAGATACGCTACCTGAACCGGAACCGCTCCGAGACAAGCCGCGACAAAATCCTCCTGAAAGACGGCCACACCTTCGACCGCTACTCAGCCCCGATGATAGACGACGAAGGCGACTATTACGGGCGCGTCTGGTACTTCCGGGACATCACGGAGTTGGAATCGGCGACCGAGGCACTGCTCGACTCGGAGCGCCGCCTGGCCGATATCATCGACTTCCTCCCCAACGCCACCTTCGTCATCGACCGCGAGGGAAGGGTCACCGCGTGGAACAGGGCAATGGAAAACATAACAGGAGTTAAACGTAACGGCATCATCGGCAAGGGAGACCACGAGTACTCCCTTCCATTCTACGGGGAGCGGCGCCCCGTCCTGATCGACCTCGTGTTCGCCTCGGAAGAGGAGCTTGACACCAGCTACAAGCACGTCCAGCGCGAGGGCGATATCCTGACCGCCGAGTCCTTTATTCCGATGCTGGGAACGAACGGGATCATCCTTATCGGATTCGCGTCGGCCCTCCGCGATTCGCAGGGGAACATCATCGGCGCCATTGAATCGATCCGCGACATCACCGAGATACGGCGGGCCGAAAAAGAACTGAAGGAGGCCAGGGACGCGGCGGAGGCGGCCAACAGGTCAAAGAGCGATTTCCTGGCCAACATGTCCCACGAGATCAGGACCCCGATGAACGCCATCGTCGGCATGTCGCACCTGGCTCTCAAGACCAGCCTCAATCCTCGGCAGCGGGACTACCTGGGAAAAATCGACCGGGCGGCGCACAGCCTTCTCCATATCATAAACGACATCCTGGACTTTTCCAAGATCGAGGCCGGAAAGCTCGACATGGAGCAGATCCCGTTCAACCTCGACGACGTGATGGGAAACCTCTCAACGGTCGTCAGCGTCAAGGCCCAGGAGAAGGGTCTCGAACTGATCTTTGACACGCAGGCGGACATACCCAACCTCTTGATCGGCGACCCCCTGCGCCTCAACCAGGTGCTGGTCAACCTCTGCAGCAACGCGGTCAAATTCACCGAAAAAGGGGAGATCGTGGTCAGGTCGCGGCTCCTCCGTCGGTCGGATGACTCGGTCCATGTCGAATTCACGGTCTCGGACACCGGAATCGGCATGACTGACGAACAGATGGGTAAGCTGTTCCAGTCCTTTTCACAGGCCGACAGCTCGACGACGCGAAAATACGGAGGCACCGGCCTGGGCCTTTCCATATCGCGCCGCCTCGTGGAAATGATGGGCGGGGCCATATCGATGGAAAGCACCTTCGGCGCCGGAAGCGTTTTCAGGTTCAACGCGGCCTTCCGGGTCCAGAAAGGATCGGAAGCGCCCATAGACAAGAAGGTCGTTGAGCTCCGGGGCATGCGGGTACTCGTGGTCGATGACAACCAGAGCTCGCGGCAGATACTGAAGGACATGATGGAGCGCCTCGATTTCAAGGTCTCTGTGTGCCCCTCCGGGGATGACGCCATCAGGGAGCTGGAACGGGCGTCCGGGACGGGCGCCGGTTACGACCTGGTGCTCATGGACTGGAAGATGCCCGGCATGGACGGCCTGGAGGCCAGCCGGAGGATCAAGGCCGATCCGAACCTGTCGAAAATCCCGACGATTGTCATGGTGACGGCCTATGGATCCGAGGGGCTCCTGAACAGCGCAGAGGAGATCGGCATTGAAGGCTTCCTTATAAAACCGGTCAGTCCCTCCACCGTCATCGACACCCTGATGAACATCTTCCTCCGCAGAGACGAAGCCGTCCAGGGCCACCGGCGGAGCCGCGCCGGCAAAGACCCGGCGGAGATCGTCAGGGACATCCGCGGCGCCAGGATCCTCCTGGCCGAGGACAACGACCTGAACCAGCAGGTCGCCATCGAGCTTCTCGAAGGGGCCGGGCTCTCCGTCACCCTGGCCGTCGACGGCAGGGACGCGGTTGAAAAAATGAAGGCCGATTTCCACGCCGTGCTGATGGACATGCAGATGCCCGTCATGGACGGATACGAGGCGACCCGCATCATCAGGTCAAGGCCCGAATTTGACGGCATCCCGATCATAGCCATGACCGCCAACGCCATGGAGCAGGACCTTGACAGGGCCCGCGAAGCGGGGATGGTGTCCCACGTGGCCAAACCGGTCGATCCGGAGAAGCTGTACGGCACCCTCGTCGAATTCATCAAGCCTGATCCGGACAAACCCTTTGACGTGAAGCCCGATGAAGGCTCGTTTCACTCGTTCCATGCGGATGCTTCAGCCCTGCCGGAACAGCTCCCCGGCATTGATATCGATGACGGCCTCACCCACCTTGCCGGAAACGCCGCGGCCTACATCAGGCTGCTGCGCCAGTTCCCCGAGCGGCAGGGGTCCTGCGTAGAATCGATACGCTCGCTCATCGCCCACGGGGAACAGGCCGAGGCGGTGCGATTCGCCCATTCGCTTAAATCGGTGGCGGGCAACCTCGGCGCGAAGGAGCTTCACGCCGCCTCCCGTGACGCGGAGTTCGCCCTCAAGCACGGCCGCGACGCGGGGATGAAGCTGGACCTGATGGAACGGGCCCTCTCGGAGGTCGTGACCGGCCTGGAATCATGGATCGCGGCCGCGAAGGAAACGCGGCGCCAAGGCCCGGCGGCGATCGACGTCGGCCGCCTGATGGAGCGCGCCGATGCCCTTGAGGCCCTCCTCAGGAACGACGATATCTCATCCATCGCCGTCATTTCCGAGATATACGACATGGACATCCCGGACCTTCATGATCTTCTCACCACCATGAAGAAAAAGGCTGAAAACTACGACTTCGAATCGGTTCTGGAGCATATGACAGAATTGAAAAACCGTATCGATAATTTACCAATGGATTAGCGAGGCACCAATGACTGCAACCGGGAAAAACATTCTCATCGTAGACGACACGCCGGAAAATATAACGGCCCTGAGCGCCATTCTGGCCCCCTTTGGAAAGATCAAAGCCGCGACGAGCGGCGAAAAAGCGCTGAAGATATGCGCGGGCGATCCCAGGCCGGACCTGGTATTCCTTGATATCCTGATGCCGGAAATGGACGGGTGGGAAGTACTCGGGAGGCTCAAGGCCGATCCCGCCACCGCGGCCATACCGGTCATATACGTGACCGCCCTGGCGAGCGACGAGGACCGGGAGAAAGCCACGTCCCTCGGAGCGGCCGGGTTCATCACCAAGCCCCTTGATCCGGAAGCGATACGCCGCCTTGTGACATCAATGATATAACACCAGACAGGAGTCTTATACTATGGATGCGGAACAGCTGCAGCCCTCTCTCCTCATTGTCGACGACACGCCGGAAAACATATCGGTATTGAGCGGCGTTCTTTCAGATTTCTACCTCATCAAGGCGGCCACGTCGGGGAAAAAGGCCCTCAGCATCTGCGACGGCGACTCCCCGCCCGACATCATCCTCCTCGACGTGATGATGCCGGAGATGGACGGGCACGAGGTCTGCCGGAGGCTGAAAGGCAGCGAGAAAACGCGCCATATCCCGGTCATCTTCGTGACGGCGGTGACCGACGCACAGAACGAGGCCCTCGGCTTTGAGCTGGGCGCGGTGGATTATATCACCAAGCCGATAAGCCCGCCCGTGGTGATCCAGCGGGTGAAGCTTCATCTTGAGCTGGCCCGGGCGCGGAAAAAGATCGAGGACCTGAGCAGGCAGTACTCGACATACATCTCGCCGCAGCTCGCCCGGAGCATCCGCGACGGCGAAATCACGGCATCCATCGGCAGCAGTCGCAAGAAGCTGACGGTGTTCTTTTCCGACATAAAGGACTTCACGAGGCAGACCGAAAAGCTCGAGCCGGAGGACATGACCTATCTGCTCAACCACTATTTCGACACCATGACCGGGATCGTCCACGCGTACAGGGGAACGCTGGACAAGTATATCGGCGACGCCATACTGGTGTTCTTCGGGGACCCGGCCACCCAGGGCGTCAGGGAAGACGCGGAGGCGTGCATCCGCATGGCCCTGGCCATGCAGGAGGCCATCGGGACCCTGCAGAGCGCCTGGCAATCAAAGGGTATCGCCCTCCCCCTGCAGGTCCGCATGGGGATAACCACGGGATTCTGCACCGTCGGGAACTTCGGAAGCTCCACCCAGCTGGCCTACACCATCATGGGCACGCCGGTAAACCTGGCGTCGCGCCTGCAGAGCCAGGCGAAGCCGGGCGGGATCATGATATCGGAAGAGACCTACCAGCTCGTCAAGGACCAGTTTGAATGCGTGGCGCAGCCACCCATCGACGTTAAGGGGATATCGTACCCGGTGCAGGCCTATGAAGTGATGTCTGCCGCGTCTGCCGGCACCTGTTCACTTCAATCCGACCACTGCCATATCCGCATCGACACGGATTCCCTCAACGATGAGGAGCGGTCACGGATCAAGGCCTTCCTGTCGGAGATGAGCGGCAAGCTATAGCGGATAAGCCGCGCCCCGAAGGGTGCGGCTATTTCCCATCCTCCTCCATCAACCTTTCCGTCAGCCTCTCCTTGAGCGAGACGAGCTCCTCCGGAGGGACATCCTCCGGCCGGTCGTAGGCAGCGCACAGGTCAAGGACCTCGGCGATGTCGTTGATCAGGAGGCTGTAATAGTACCAGTCGCCCATGAGGCGCGCGGCGAACAGCACCTGCCGGTCCGTGAGGTCGTCCCAGGCCGGGCAGTAAAAATTTCTGCAAGTGCCGATGAAAAAAGATTCGACGTCCCCTCCCCGGTCGTCTTCTCCGTAGAGGAGACAGCAGACCACCCCCGGCTCCGACGGGTCCATGCCCACGTGGGAACACTGGATCGCGTCATGAAAGAGCTTTTCGGCGCAGGCGATGTCCTGGTGGAGCGCCGGGCCCGCAGCGCCTCCGCGGCCCCGCCCGTCGAAGAGCTCCTCGATCTCCTCCGGAGCCATGGAATAGTTGTGGCTGCCGCAGCAGAAGGCGCAGGAGGCGCCATGGCCCGGCCGGCACCGGTTGACCCTGTTCGCGTAATATTCTATCATGGCGCCTATCCGCGGGGCCCCGTCAGCCCAGGGCCACGTCAAGGAACATCATGACGGCGAAACCGAGCATGGCCCCGATGGTGGAAAGGTCCGTGTTCCTGTCCTGCTGTGACTCCGGGATCAGCTCCTCCACCACGACGTAGATCATGGCGCCGGCCGCAAAGGAGAGGGCGTAGGGAAGGATCGGCCTGGCGGCCATCACCAGGAGGGCGCCGCACACACCCGAGACCGGCTCCACGAACCCCGAAAGCTGCCCGTACCAGAAGCTTTTCAGCCTCGACAGGCCCTCCCGCCGCAGCGGTATTGACACGGCCGCCCCCTCCGGAAAGTTCTGGAGGCCTATGCCGAGGGCCAGGGCGACCGCCCCGGCGATCGACGCGGACGGCAGCCCGGCGGCGATGGCGCCGAAGGCGACGCCCACGGCGAGTCCTTCCGGTATATTGTGGATCGTGACGGCCAGGACAAGGAGTATGCTCCGGCGCAGGGAGGTCTTCACGCCTTCCGCTTCATCCATGGGTAGGCCCAGGTGGAGGTGCGGCATGACCCTGTCGATCAGGAGCAGGAAGGCCCCGCCCGCGAGAAAGCCGATTACGGCGGGAAGCCACGGCGGCACGCCGTCAGCCCCGGCCATTTCGATGGCCGGGCTCAGGAGGGACCAGAAACTGGCGGCAATCATCACCCCGGCCGCAAAGCCGAGCATCGCGTCCAGGACACGCCTGTTGATCGTTTTAAAGAAAAAGACCATGGACGCGCCGAGGGCCGTAACGCCCCAGGTAAAAAGGGTGGCGAAGAGCGCCATGAGCACCGGATTAAATTCTTTCAACAGGTCTGTAAGCATACTGATACCCCCTGCGCGGTCAATGATCGGAAGACGCGTCAAAGCATTCTTCTTCAGGAAATTTTTTTCAAGCAGTTAATATGCAGATGTCTGAAAAACCGGCCATGCTACGCTCCCCCGGCCTCCAGCAGGGAACGCACCAGGTTGAGGGTCGTGTACTGGCCGTCGGTGAGCCGGGCAAAGTCATGCTCCCCGCCGAACAGTTCCTTCATGATATCCTCCGGACCCATGCCTTCGCCCTTCAGCCGCTTCGCGGACCCGGCAAGGCCGGTCAGATAATCGACGCTCGCTCCAAGGGCGGCGCGGCCGTTTTCCACGATCTTGCCCACGGAGGTGAACAGGACGTGGCGCCCGGCGGGAACCTCCATGATCCTTCTCATGGACGCGATGGTCTGACCGATGTTCTCTTCCGGCCGTATGAACTTGGGCTTTTCCCGAGAAAAGATATCGCCGGTGAAGAACCATCCCCGGGCCGGCTCCGCGAGGGCGATATGGCCGGCGCTGTGGCCCGGCGTTTCCATCACCGTGAAGGAGCAGTGTTCGGTCCTGATGATTTCCGGTACGGGCTCGACAACGGACGGCGCCGGATGGCCCCAGACCATTTCCTGGTACGGGAACAGCTCCTGCCGCTTCCCTATGAGCGGAACAGAGTCGGGATGGGCATAGACCGGGATGCCCAGGGCATTGATGATGTCGCGATTCCCCCCGACATGGTCCTCGTGAAAATGGGTATTGACCGCGAGCCTCACATCCTTCCCGGCCAGGAACGAGAGCAGCTCCTTCGAGGTGTAGCTGCACCCCGTGTCTATGAGAAGGCCGTCCACCAGGTATGCGGCCACCCAGTAAAGGGCCCTGCCGCCAATTTCCCTGCTCATCCGTATCTGTATTACCTCTTCAAAGACGCTTGATTCTATCATGGTGAACCGACTCCGCTCAGATTATAAGTTATTCAACATTTTCCCGACAAGCTCGAAAAGCTTAGACTTTTCATCCTGGCTGAAGCCGCGGAAAAGCCTCTCATTCATCGCGGCCGATATGCCCCACAATACGGGCCTGATCTTTTTCGCCCGCGCAGTGAGCCTGATCTTCACAAAGCGGCCGTCCTCAGCGCCTTTTACCTTGGCGACATAGCCCTTCTCCTCGAGCCGTGTGATCACCGACGACACCGTGGACTTGTCCTTTTCCGCGAACCGGGCCAGCTCCATCAGGGAGAGCGGGCCCTTCGTATCCAGGATAAAAAGGATATGGCCGTGCGACGGCGCGATGTCGTCGATGTCCTTCTCTGCCATTTCCTCCTCAAGAAAGGCGAAAATGCGCTGGCGGATTTTTGTCAGCGCATACAGAAAATTGTTCCGGTTCACTTCCATCAGGCACACAGCATCCTTTACAGGTTTTACGGCTCCACGCAGGGGGAATAATTAGTTTTGCACAAAACTATTTTTGCCAAAACATCCCGGTTTTGTCAAGAATTTCACCGGATAACAGGCTTATTCATTGGACTTTGGCCAATGGAGGGGAATGATCGGTCCGATACTTGAAAAAAACGGGTTTTATTTGTTGACTCAATACTCATCAAAATTTTCAATGAATAGGCCACGAATGGCATCAGCATCCATGGCCAGAAAGAAAATTTTTCCAGGGTGATACCATGAATAAAAAGAGATTTTTTATCGCGTCTGCGATAATCCTGACACTCATCGTCGTGTTCTTCATCGTGAGCGCGGCGCGGACCAACTATGAAGAGGTAAAAAAACCCTTCACGTTCCCGAGGGACCATGGCCTCCACTTTGTATACGCTGAATGGCTCTACTTCACCGGCGTCGTCAGGACCGACAGCGGGAAGGAATTCGGCTACGAGTTCACCATATTCCAGATGGGCAAGGTGCGCTGGTACCTCATGGACTTCGCATATGTGGGCCACGTGGCCGTGAGCGACCTGGACGCGAAGAAACACTACCTGGGCGAATACATCGCCCCCCTCTACTCGATAAAGCCTGACCGGACGAAAGCTGAGGTCAATATCGGGAAATTCAACTACGCTTACAACGATCCCAACGGTTTCGCCATAGCCGCGGACAGCAACGGCATCAAGCTGAACCTCAAGCTGAAATCGAAGCAGGGCGTCCTGCTCCACGGCGAGGACGGCGGCATTCTCATGGGAGACGACCGCGAATCGGCCTACTACTCCTTCACCGACCTGGCGACCGAGGGCACCATCGCCTACAACGGCAAGGAGCACAAGGTGGTCTCCGGGAGGACCTGGATGGACCACCAGTGGGGCAACTTCAAGATCCCGGGCATGCACTGGGACTGGTTCTCCATGCGCTTTGACGACGGCGGCGCCCTGATGCTCTTTAACATCAGGGACAAGAATGACAAGCCCCACCGTGTCGAATGGACCTACCGCGCCCCTGACGGCTCGGCCTCCTATGGGTCCAGCGCGACCATAACGGCGGCGCGCAAATGGCGGGACGACGCCGGAAAGGCCACCTATCCCGTGGACTGGACCATCGCGATTAAAGACCTCGACGCGCGGTTTACCGTGAAGCCCATCTTCGACGCACAGAGCATCCACCATGTCAAGACGCCCAGCTACTGGGAGGGACTCTGCACCGTTGACGGCTCCATAAAGGGCAAGCCGGTCAAGGGGAAAAACTATACCGAGATGACTTTTTATAACGACTGACGATCCACTCCCGCCAGTAAAAACCCCATGACCTGCCCATGGTATCATGGTCAGGTCATGGGGCCCGGCCGGGTTGCAATTATCGGGCCCCGCCGCATAAAGCTATTGACATCTTTCAATTATATCCTAAAGTGTTATTGGCCGGGCACGCATTGGATTTCCGCTGCCGGGCATCATGGTACGGTACAATGGACAGCGCCAACGCCAGAAATAAACAGGCCCTGCTGATAACAGGCAACTCCGCCCTTGGCTCCCATGCCAGATCGATGCTCGGCAAATACCGCATCACCGTCAATACCGAATATGAATCGCTGAACTCCATCACCGTGATCAAGAATTCCCTGAAGGAAACGCAAAACACGGTATTCATCAGAAAGTCCTTTACGCGCCTGATAAAGGACTGGGGGCCGCCGGCCATGTTGATCCTCGACTATCGGATCAACCTGGGCCCCGATTCGATCAACGATTCCGACCACAGGAAACTGCTGCGGACGTTTTTCATTTCCCTGGTCATCATGATGAAGAGAAACGAGCTGGGCGAAAACAGTATCGCCTTCGTCCTCATCACGGATCAGGCCGATTTCGCCGAAGCCGCGGCGTTCCAGAAAAATCCGGTATCGCTTCTCGACATCATGAAGTCGGACAACGAGGAGGTCAACACCCTCATAGCGGGCATAAAGAAGGATCCGGCCCAATTCAACCGGACATTCCGGATCGTGCCGATTCAGGGCGACTCCTTCGAAGCTTCTTTCGAAAAGACCGTAATCGCGCTTTCCACGGGAGAAGAAATCGAACATTCATCGGAACGGCCGGAAGAGAAGGATTCGGCCCCCCGGCAGGCCCAGGCCGCGAAAAAAAACTCGGCCGAAGCGCCCGTGGCCCATATCGTGTTCCGTGTCGACGACGCCACGGTGTACTGTGACGGAGTCCCGGTCGGCAAAGACAGGATCGCGTCATTCAGCTCCTTTTCCGCCGATCAGTTTTACGTCGTCGGCAGATGGGAGTATAAAAACCAGGCTGAGGTCGCCGGACAACTGAGTGACTCCATCGTGAAGGGCATAGGTGGCAGGCAATTTCACAAGAACGATGACGTGGTCATCAACATAGGAAACCTTTGCACCATAGACGCCACCATCATATCGTCGCTGGTGATGTTGTTGACAAAGAGCTTGTCGGGATTTACGAGAATCAGCATCGTGGTGGGCTACGATAATGCCGCAGTTCTGGAAAAAGGATCAGGCTATATTCTGATAAAAAAATTCATCCGCCATTCATACTAAAAACAAGCTGCCCGGTGCGCGGGCCGTTCCTAGTTAAGCATCTCCTTGTTTATATACCGCCGTTCGAACTGTTCCTCAGTAACAAGGGTGAACAGCCCGTCCACCTGCATCAATGTGATGGTCATGAGCACTTCAGGATTGATATTATAGAGCACCAGTTCTATATTATTGCTCTTTGCCTTTTTCAGATATTTCGTCAATTGCGAGACGGTCACGGAATCAAGAACAAGGAGCCTGCCGCAATCCACCGCTATGGTGATGGGATTCCTTTCCATGATCTCATCCAGAACGCTTTCAACGTTCATGATCCCGCATGAATTCATGTCCCCTTCCAGGTGCAGGATGATGATATTATCTATCATTTCAAATTCAACTTGTTTCATCGATCGATTTTCCATGATCCTGCAACGACCTTATTTTTTTCATTTTTTCCACGAACCTTTACCGGGGAAGGCATCATATTATTATGCGTTCCAAGATATGTTTCCATGAGATCCACTATTCTATCATGGATTTTAATCATTATTGCGGTTAACATTCCCATTATTCTCCTCTTTAAGTTCATTATAATAATAGTAAGAAACAAAGTCAATTATTAAATCCCATACAGATGGGTTTTTTTAATAATACATATTATGTGTTTAATTTATATTAATTTTTATATATAAAACTTTCTGCAAAGCTTAATTATTATCAATGTTTCCAATGGCATCATTAAAAATTTTTCTCAAGAATTGACAGTAAAAACCGTTAATAGTAAATAGGGGATAATATGTATGCAACTTGTAAAACTACCAGTGGGAATCCTGACCTGCATTTCACTAGCAATGGCATGGGGCCATCTCACCGCACAGTCCTTCTCATCCTATGAACCGCCTAAGAATATCGGCTCTCCGGTGAACAGCACCAGGAACGATTTCGCGCCGGCCATCAGTCCCGACGGGAGCTACATGATATTCAATTCAAACAGGAACGGCAAGTACCAGGACCTCTATATCACCTGCCTGAAGGACGGTGCATGGAGCGATCCGGTTCCGCTGGAACAGCTCAATTCTCCCTTCAACGACGAGACGCCCTTCATCTCGGCCGACGGCACGATCCTCCTGTTTTCTTCGGACCGTGACGGGAGCGTCGAGATGCCCCCCGACAGCCGCAACCAGATAAAAGTATCCTTTGACCTGTACTGGTCCAGGCGGGTGAACGGCCAATGGTCGGCGCCGGAACCCCTTCCCGGGGACGTGAACACCCGGTTCCATGAAAAAACGCCGAGCCTGAGCAGGGACGGTAAAACGATCTATTACAGCACCTGGCTCTTCGGCGACATGAGCAGGAGCGCCCTGGTGCAGGCGGAGTTTCGCGACGGCAGGTTCGTGAATTCCAGGCCCCTCCCTACCCCCTTCAACAGCGGGTTCCAGGATGTGGCCCTCATCCCGGCCGAAGACCTGAAGGGATTCTTTTTCGCCTCCAACAGGAACGACAGCATCGGCAAGTTCGACATCTACTTCGTGTCGTATAAAGACGGGAAATTCGGCGCGCCTCAGAACCTGGGGGACAGGGTCAACGGCGCGGAAAACGAGATATACCTGTCCCGGGCCGACCAGAGGTACTACCTCTGCTCAGACCGGCCCGGGGGCTCCGGCCTCTTCGACCTTTATTCATCCTTCGTCTTCACAAAGGACGCGGCCTTCGAGACCCGGGCCATCCATTTCGATTTCAACGAGGCCGTGATCCGGAAAGAATCATACCCCTATCTTGACGCCCTCTTCCAGTTCATCAAGGAGCACGGCGATACGAACGTCGAGATCATCGGCCACACGGACCTCCACGGCACCGACGACTACAACAACCGGCTGAGCCGCGCAAGGGCCGAAGCGGTGAAAAAGTACCTCACGGAAAAAGGCCTCGATGCCGGGCGTTTCAGCATCAAGGGAGCCGGCAAAACCCAGCCCGTGGTTAACCGGACCGGCAAGGACTATGACGAGCTGAACAGGCGCACGGAATTCAGGATAATAAAAAAATAAGGGCCGCCCCTCCATGGCCGCGGCATGCCCCTGACGATCCAAACCGCCATAAAGGCGGAAGGTCTTCGCATCACAGGACGAATTCGGCATTTCATATTGTATACAATCAGCGGCTCCCGAGGTTTCAATGTTGACCTTTCCGCCAATTCAGCGCCATGGCCGCACAGGACAATGATCCGCCTCAGAACCGCTGCAATCAAAAATAGTTTGATTTTTTTTCTGACTGATATTGAATGTCGTAAACCCGTGAAATTATCATCAGAGCCATGATCGCCGTCACCGCGGCATGGGCGCGGTGTCAGGACCCATATGATAATAGAAATAAAAAAACTCCAGTACCTGATCAACAAGTACACGGACGAATTCAACTGCTTCTATCTGCATGATACCGTCATCGAGGGAAAAAAGTACAGGGCGGGCTCCGAGGTGCTGCTGCTCCACGCGAACCAGCTCCAGAAAAACGGCGTCAAAGAGCTGGACGTGCGATACGATGTCACCCTGTACGAGTACCTCATCCGCGAATACCCGGTGGAATACCGCCGGCCCGTACGCTGGGTCGATTCCGTAACGATGGAGAAGCTCCTGGCCGAACTCGACCTGATAAACGCGCAGTCGAAACGCAAACGATTCTTCCAGATCATCGGCGATATCTATTGGAACGACGGGAGGCAGTCCCAGCAGGAGATCGTTTTCAGGCACGGCGAAAGACTCGACCTCCACAAATGGAAGGGAAATAAGATATATGTCGAGGCGTCCCAGAAATTCTTCCTCCGCAGCTCGGAAAACGGCATCATACTGTACGGATCCATACAGTCCAATGAATACGCCGAGAGGGACGGTTACCGGAAGAGCATCGACCTGGTCGGATCGATGCTGTCGCACAAGTTCGACAAGAAATTCGAGATATCGCCCGATTTCATTCCGAACAAGGACGTGTACCGGGTGGAGGAACCGGGCAGGCTGGCCGAGGAATACATCGGCACCAATGCAAGGCTTGTCGCCTTCAGCGAGGCGCTGACCAACGCGGACAAGGAGGCGCTCCTTCAGGTGAAGCGCCATGATCCCTTTGTGCGGATGATGGTGATTCCGCCCCTCAGTCCCGACACCATCGACGACGTCCTCATCCAGCTGAAGATGGTCTACAACACCGACCGGTGGAAAAAATAATTGCTCTGCGGGGGCTTTCCAAGGGGCTTCGCCCCTTAGACCCAAGAGGAATACGGCTATGCGACAGAAATAGCTATTCGGAAGTACTAGCCGAAGAGACGGGCGAAAATGCCTTTTTTATTTTTTGATTTTCCTTTTTTCTTCCCCTTCGAGCGGGCGGGAGCCTTCTTCTTTTTGACGGCTGTCTTTTTCACCGCCTTCTTCACGGTTTTTTTCTTCACCGCTTTCTTTTTGACGGCTTTCTTTGCGGGCGATTTCTTTTTCGCGGCCTTCGGGGATTTCTTTTTTACCGCTTTCTTCTTTTTCCCGGCGGGAGCCTTGATCTCCGATGGTGCGACCCTGAAGTAGGTCTTGTGGAAATTCCGTTTTTTAAAGGACTGGATGGCCCTCGTGACCAGGTCATCGGTTGAAATGGCGTGATAGGACGATTCGATAAAATCAAAGCAGAGATGGGCAAGGCCGCACCGCAGGTAGCTGGAAAGCTTTTCCTGGGGCGCCCCCTGGCGGTAGAGGACCATGAGCCACTTCCTGAGCTGCTGATCCCCGCGGTCAAAGGTCTCCTCGGAAAGGATCTTTCCGGTCTTTCTCACGTGGGTGTTGAGCATGGCGTGGACCTTCTTGTAGTCATCCATGTACGCGGGATCGATGATTCCCTCCTCCATCAGCTTCTTATCAAGAGCTATAACGAACTTAACCTCGGCCATACCGTCTCTCCTTTCCCGTGATGTATTTCAGCAGTATTACACGAAGGCGGCAAAAACTTCAATAACAAATCGTGTCAGTAGTCGATCTTCACGATCTTCACCCTTTTTTCCTTCCCCTTGACCTCGATGGAGGGCCGCCCGGCCACGGCGTATTTTTTCTTCGCCCGGTCGAATAGGTCCTGCGAAACGAAGATCTCCCCGGCCCCGGCGGCGGAGCAGAGCCGCGACGTCAGGTTCACCGCATCGCCGACGCAGGCGAAATCCATCCTGAACTTCGACCCGATATTGCCCGTCACGACGTCTCCCTCGTGGACCCCGATGCCCACCTCGAAGACCGGGAGGCCGGCCCCTGCTCTTTCGGCGTTGGTGCCGGCGACGCTCTTCATTATCTTTATCGCGGTGTCGATGGCCCTGTCGGCCCTCGTCTCCCCCGAGAAATGGGCCATGATCTGGTCGCCGACGAAATCGTCGATATCGCCCTTGTTGCCCTTGATGATGTTCGACTGGAGCTCGAGGTAATAATTGAGCACCTCGATGACGGTCTCCGGGTCGTTCTTCTCCGAGAACGACGTGAAGCCGCGGACGTCCGAGAAAATGAAGGCCAGTGTCTTTCTCCCGGTCACCCCGAGGTCAGGCCCGTTCTCGGCGGTCATGGACCCGCTGATCATGCTCCTCGTGGAGCGCGACACGAACTTCTCGAGATGGTACTTCGCCCTGATCTCGTCGATCATGTAGTTCGTGATGTCGCCGAGCCTGCCGATCTCGTCGTTGGAGGCGATCTCTATCTTTTCGTCGAGGTTGCCCCTGCTGACGGAAATGGCCCACTTCTCGAGCTTCTTGAGGTTCCTGACGCTGAAGTTGAGGACAACGAGGACCGCCGCGCAGCCGACGGCGATCATGACCAGGGCGATCTTCATGATCAGCTCGATGTTCCCGGTGGGAACCTTCCTGAACGAGTCCACGTTGAAGACCACGGCCAGGACGCCGAGCCTCCTGCTCTCCTCGACCCGGGCTGCAAGGCCGCGGATCCGCGACTGTATGAGGTCGTCGATCTCCTTGGCCCTGGCTGAAGCGTCGTCGCGGTAGGCCTTCATTTTGTCCTCTTTCAGGGCGAAAAGCCAGCGGTCGTTCCAGAGCCACCTCTCCCGGGGAAGGATCCTCCTGTTCCTGGAGGTCATGCAGTGATTGAACAGAGCCAGGAAGAGAAAATCGACATCATACACCTTCGAGACCCTCGGGGCCTCCGTCCTCCCTTTCGGCTTACCCTTATCCCTGCTTGCCGCCGCCGGATCAAAGTCCTTGCCGAGGAGATCCCTGTGCCTGCTCCACAGGTAGAAGTAGATCCGGCTTTTTCTCCCCTTGCCCGCCCCGTGGTATTCGCCATAGAAGCGGTTGAAGTCCTGCAGAATGTTGACCGTTTCGCCCTTGTGGAGCAGTATCGGATAGGTAAGCGCCCGGTAGCTGGCGGCGCGCGTTTTTTTCTTTTTGGGTTCCTTCACTTGCTCCGTGTAATCCGTGGATACCAGCTTTTCCTCTTTCTGCAGAAGCCCCCCCCTGATGTAGGGCGGCACGTCCCTGCGGCGGTAATCCCAGGGGCTGGTGCTGAACCTGGTCCTGCCGGACTCATCGGTGAGAATGATCTTTACTATGTCGTCATTGTAGGTCAAAAAATTCTGGGATTCACGCTGGATGATCTGGTACTTGGTCTGCAGCTCCTCCGCCGTGGTCTTATTGGTCTTGTCGAGATAGAACTCCGCCGGGCCGGTGAGGATATGGGTGAGGGACCGCGCCTTGGCGCTCTTCTCACTCTCCACGAGGCGGCGGTTATTGAAGTACATGACGACCGCGAGGATCGACACGACGACGATCATCACCAGGGCGAGGAGCCCCAGGACCCTGCTCCTCAGGCCGAAATAGACCTCCCGGACATTGACGAGATCGCCGATCTCCCTGTTCTGTTTGAAGATAACATTGAGGAGACGCTTATGAAGAGGCTGTTGTTTTGATGATGCCAATCAATCACCTTGAATATTTCGAGATCCCCCTCCCTTGATGGGAGGGGAAAGGGGAGGGTGATCATATCGCGTCACGCCTAATAATGCATTCACCCCCACCTCGATCCTCCCCCATCAAGGGGGAGGGAGAATCGCATCATGTTAGAATGTTTGTATTTTAAAAAAGTTCACACATCCACGTCAAGAGAATAATTTACATCAATACCGCGGGAGCTTACGCGCCCGGATACGATTAATGGGATTGAAAATGAACGTGAGGGCGCTGCGGGGCGACTCCGGCACCATGAGCTGTGGCATGCGGTAGAGGGAGGAGCTCACGGCGCCGGCGCCGTTCATCTTCAAAAAATGATAGGCGGCGTTGATGAAGAAGTCCCGCGGGAATATCCCCCTCAGGCCGGCAAAGCCGCACTCGCGCAGGCCGTCGCGGATGAAGGTGACGCAGCTGCGGGTGATGATGCTGAAATCGCGGTATTCCTCGGGGCGGCGCGGGTCGGGCCTGCTCACGATCTCCGCCAGCATCTCCCTGTACAGGCCCGCGAGGCGGCCGGCGTCGATGCCGGTGATGCGCAGAACATGGATGGTCCGCATGAAATTCCTGCCGAACTTGTCATAGTAGGGGCGCGCGGGATCATCGACATTGAAACGCCCCGTCAGGGGATGGGGGGCGAACTCGCCCAGGGCGGGCCGGTAAAAATATTCCTCCTCCGAGATGATCTCATTCTCGTTGATGAGATGGGAGAAATTGAATATCTCGCCGCTGACGTTGACCGCCAGGTGCCCAACGATGGATAGGGGATACTTCACCAGCCGCTCATTGTAGTAGAGCTCCACAGAGGGCTCCCCCGACCACTCCCGGTACGGCCAGAGGACAAGGATGTTCCTCCCGGTCCCGTACTCCCGCTGGGGAAGGCGGCGGGCATTGACCTTTTTCCCCAGCCAGTGGGTCACGTATCCCTCCCAGATAGTTTCGTCCCCGCAAAGCCTGCGTCCCCTTTCGCCGAGGAGATAGGTCCTGCCGTTTTGTCTGGTCAGTATGCCGGTATGGATTTCCTGTTTCATGTCGGGTCCTGTTCAGAGCCGGATGGATTGGGCCGCCGCGTTTCTCAAAACCATGGTCTTTCCTGAAGGAAAGCCTCTACAAGGTCACTGTCAACAAATTTTCCCCCTGCTCCGCGCAGGTGAAGCAAAAAAATGAATACCGTTCATTTTTTAATTGACATTCAGTAAACTGGATGTAAAAAAGTACATTACCAACAATCATGATTGAAACATACGCCGGGAGCATCGTGAGTCCATGGCAGCCCCATACATGGCCATAACAACGAATTTTTTCAATCTGGAGGAAACGCACGTGGGCCATATCAATCAGTTTTTATTCGGCGCATACCGGGATCGGGCTATCAGCGATCAGCAAAAGGCGCGGAGCCTGTACATCATATGCGTGTCCATAGGCGGGATCATGCTCGCCCTCAACCTCTTTTTCATGCTGGTCCAGGGAAAAAACCTCGCGGATGTCTCGGTGCTGGGAATTTTCATCCTTGAAGGCATCATTATCACAAGCTTCATACTCACGAAAAAAGGCCATAATACCATTGCCTCCCACATCATGCTCGTGCCAATCATGTCGGTGGTATGGCTGACGATGGTCACCACCGCGGGCAAGGTTGAGATCGCTCGGGTCATCGACGCCATTATACTGCTGTTCCCGCTGATCGGGCTTTCGGCGCTTCTCACCAACAGGGTCTCGATAATCATCTACACGGCGGCCAACTGCCTCGCCCTCGGTGGATTCGTCAAGTTCGCCCTGGATAACGAGATCATGAGCAGGCCCGCCTCCTTCAGCTATTTAGCCGACGGACTCGCGGCCCTCATCATGCTGGGCATAATCTGCTTCACGATCCTCTCCAACAGCCGCCAGTCATACGACTCGATCAACATGGCCCTCGGAGAAAGCAACCGCCACCGCGAAAATATAAACAGCATACTGCTGCAGGCGAACAGCGTCGCCGTGGACCTTGCGGGGGCCACGGGCAACATGGCGAGCATGACCAAGTCATTCTCCATAGGCGCCCAGTCACAGGCAGCATCCGTCGAGGAAATAACCTCGACCGTCGAAGAGGTGACCGCCAGCGGCGACTCGATATACGGCATGGCCATGAACCAGTCTCATCTCACGGACAAGGTCAGGATCGACATGGAAAACCTCTATGGCATAGTCGCCAAAGCGGGGGAGAAGATGCGCGACGCCGTCGTTATCCGCGACAGGCTCAATGAAATGGTCGAGAAATCAAAGGCCGAGATAAAAAACGTCCTGGCCGTGATGTCAACCGCGACCATGAAATTCAAAGACGTCCAGGAAACGGTAAACGTCATAGAGGACATATCCGAAAAGATCAACCTGCTTTCCCTCAACGCGTCGATCGAGGCGGCCAGGGCCGGAGATCACGGCAGGGGATTCGCCGTCGTGGCGGACGAGATCGGGAAGCTCGCCGACAGCACCTCCTCCAACGTCAAATCGATAAACACCTCGTTCTCGATGAGCAACAGTGAAATAAGCAACGTCTACGGCAGGCTCGAGGAGTTCGTCAGTTCCCTGAACAGCATGATCGACTGCATAACGGATTTCAGCAACCGCATTGACATCGTTGTCGATCTTACCAGGCAGGACCTGGACCTCAACAGTACCGCCCGGGAATCCCTCATGGACGTGTACAAAGAGGCGAACAGCATCCTGGCAGCCACGAACGAGCAGAAAACGGCCCTCCTGGAGATATCAAAAAGCATAACGATCATAAACGACACCACGCAGGATATCGCGATGAGCGCCCATGATCTGTCAACCACATCCGACAATCTGGTTAAAACATCCGGCGTGCTCAGGAACCTTTCCACGCGGAACGACGGTTAAAAAAACTAATAATTGGCGCCGTAAATCAATCGACGAGGCGGGGCAGGTTTTGGGAACAAAAATAATGAATACCGTTCATTTTTTAATTGACATTCATTTGACACCCGGGAGATACATACTATATTGAAATTGAACATTAATAAATTATGAAAGGATACGACTATGCCACAAATCGAACTCAACGGCGTAATGTACGAGGTTGACGAGGACGGCTTCCTCCAGGAGCCGGAGAAATGGACTGAAGCCATCGCGGCTGCCCTGGCCGGAAAGGAAGGCATCAACAGCCTCACCGACGAGCACTGGAAGGTGATGAATTACCTTCGGGACTATTACAAGGACAACGGCATCGCCCCCATGGTGCGCAAACTCACCAAGGAAACGGGCGTGCAGCTGAAACAGATGTACGAGCTGTTTCCGCAGGGGCCGGCCAACTCCGCGTGCAAATGGGCGGGACTGCCGAAACCGACCGGATGCGTATAACCCGCCGCCAGGACTGTTCCGGCGCCCATGGCCGACAGCACCCGAACGCAATCCCGCAGGGGAATCGCCGTCGCCGGCCTCAGGGGCGGCAGCGGCAAGACCCTGGTGACCCTGGGCCTCATCGGGGCGCTGAGGCGGAGCGGCATCGCCGCCGCCCCCTTCAAGAAGGGGCCTGACTACATCGACCCGGCCTGGCTCACCCGCGCGGCCGGCCGCCACTGCCACAATCTCGACACCTATCTCCTGGAAAGGGACGCCATCATTGATACGTACCTGTCCCGCAACAGCGACTGCGCCGTCGCCGTCGTGGAGGGAAACCGCGGCATCTTCGACGGCATGGACATTGAAGGGACCCACAGCGTCGCAGGCCTTGCCGGGCTCCTGGGTATACCGGTCATACTGGTGGCCGATTGCGCCAAGGCGAGCCGCACCGTCGCCGCCATGGTCCGGGGCTGCCAGGCCTTCGACCCTGACCTGGCCCTGCGCGGCGTGATCCTGAACCGCGTGGCCGGGGAGCGGCACCGCTCCATCACAGCCGGCGCCATCGAGCGCTACTGCGGCATACCGGTCCTGGGCGCCATCCCCCGCATACCGGGCCTCGACCTTGCGGAGCGAAGCCTGGGTCTCGTGCCGGTGCAGGAGCACACTGAACCGGACCGCATCATCGAGACCATAACGCGCGCCGTGGGCGCAGCCGTGGACCTCGACGGCATCATGGCCATCATGGAGCGCCATGGCTATCCGTCCCTGGCGTCGCTTTTCGGCGGCCCTGCCGACAGCGCCGCGCCTTCACCGGAAACCGGGAAAGCGGCTCCGACCATCGGCGTCATCCGCGACAGCGCCTTCACCTTTTACTATCCTGAAAACATAGAGGCCCTGGCCGGGAGCGGCGCCGCCATCGTCGAGATCGATTCGATGCGCGACGCGGCGCTGCCGCCCATCGACGGGCTTTACATAGGCGGGGGGTTTCCCGAGACCCACGCGCGGGAGATCGCGGCCAACGTCTCATTGCGAAAAGCCATCCGCGACGCCGTGGAGGAGGGCCTGCCGGTCTACGCCGAATGCGGCGGCCTGGTGTATCTTTCCGAAACGCTGGATGCCGGCGGAACGGAATACCCGATGACCGGCGTGTTCCCTCTCCGCTTCACCGTGAGCCGGAAGCCCCAGGGCCATGGCTACACCTGCTTCACCGTTGACCGGGGCAATCCCTATTATCCGCAGGGAACCGTTGTGCGGGGCCATGAATTCAGGTATTCGCGCCTCAACGGCGCCGGCGCCGTTGAAACCGTTTTCTCCATGGAGCGCGGCACGGGCCTCAGGGAGGGCCGCGACGGGGTCCTGTATAAGAACGCCCTGGGGACCTTCTGCCACACCCACGCCCTGGGAAGCGGCGTCACCTGGCCGCGGGCCCTGGTGGCCCTGGCCCGGGAGAGGATATCATGACTGATGTTATCAGGATCGCCGCGGTGAGCTGCCCCGCCCCCTTTGGCGACGTTGACGGGAACTTCTCATTAATGGAAGGGCTCCTTCAGGGTCCCGGGACCGCTGGCGCGGATATTGTCTGCTTCCCGGAGTGCTCCCTCACCGGCTACTGTCTCTCGAAGGACGCCCTGGACCTGGCCGAGGAAGTGCCCGGCCCCCTCACCGAACGGCTCATCCAGACGAGCAGCACACGGGGGTGCGCGGTGATCGCGGGATTCATCGAACGCTCCGGCGGCGAATTTTTCATAACCCAGGTCGCGGCGGGGCCAGGGGGCCTGATAGGGCTCTACCGCAAGATGCACCTTTCTCCCGGGGAGCAGCGACTCTTCGCGGCCGGGAGCGAAACGCCCGTCTTCCGGTGGAAGGGCTTCTCCTTCGGCATCGGCCTCTGCTATGACGCGCACTTCCCCGAGCTCGCGACCCTCTACGCCCTGGCCGGGGCGGACATCATATTTTATCCCCACGCGTCGCCGCCGCCGGAAACCCCGGCGGAAAAGCTCGCCCGGTGGCTCCGCTACCTGCCTGCGCGGGCCTACGACAACGGCCTTTACGTGGCGGCCTGCAACCAGTGCGGCGACAACGGCCGCGCCATGGTGTTCCAGGGGGCGAGCCTGGTCCTCGATCCGAAGGGCGAGATCCTGGACAGCTCCCACGGAGACGGCGCCGCCATCGCGGCCGCCGATGTGCGCCGCGACGTCATCGGCCGGGTGCGCTCCTCGTCCATGGGGTATTTCCTGAAAGAGCGCCGCCCCGGCGCCTACGGCGGGCTCGCCGGCAATTAATAACAAGAGCCCCATCCCGGCATCCCGGAATGGGGCTCTCCCGCATAATTCTTTGCTCTATACAAACCCCGAACAAAGGCCCGGGGGATTTTCTTGCCGGCGTTACCAGCGGTACTGCATCGACGACCGGTAGGTCTCCGTGGCGGTGGTGAAATCGTCCACGTGGTCCTCGGTGAACTCTATGCCGGTGAGGGTGAAGAAGCGCTCCCACCCGATCCGCTCGATCCACTCGCCCAGGCGCTCGTACTTGCGCGAATGCTTAACATACACCTCGACGATGTTCTTCAGGGCATCGGTCACCTCGGGCCAGCGGGGCGGATTGTTCGGCAGGAAGGGTATCGCCAGGCGCGAGAACATCGGCGCCTTGCGCGCGTTGGAGACCTTGCCGCCGACAAAGATGGCGAGGCCGTCTCCCTCGGCGTCGGCCAGGGGCATGGCGGGGCACACGGTGTAGCAGTTGCCGCAGTACATGCACCGCTCGCGGTTCACCACCAGGCCGTCGCCGTCCGGGTTCTTCCGGATGGCCCCCGTGGGGCACGACCGGATCGTGGACGGAATCTCGCACGCCTTGGTCAGGCGGTCATTGTCGATCTTGGGGGGCTTGGTATGGACGCCCACCACGGCCAGGTCGGAGCAATGGACGGCGCCGCACATGTTGATGCAGCAGGCCACGGCGATGCGCAGCTTCGACGAGAGCCTGAACTCGGTGAAGTAGCCGTAGAGCTCGTCCATGATCGCCTTCACCAGGCCCGACGCGTCAGTGGCGGCGCTGTGGCAGTGGATCCACCCCTGGGTGTGGACGATGTTCGACACGCAGTCGCCGATGCCTCCCACCGGGAGCCCCATGGCCTTCGCCGCCGCTACGATGCCGTCGACGTTCTCCTTCTTCGGCGTCATGAACTCCACGTTGGCCCGGCTCGTGAACCGGAGATGGCCGTCGCAGTACTTGTCCGCTATGTCGCAGATGTCGCGGACACAATCGATGCTCAGCAGGCGGGGCGTGCCAGCCCTGACGGTATAGAGCACGTCGCCGCCGGCCGCGACGTGGCGCATCACGCCCGGCTTCAGAATCTCGTGGTAATCCCATGTACCGTAATTTTTCTTGATGGCCTCCGGCAGCATGGTGCGGAAATCCGGGGGGCCTATATCTGTGCGTGCCATAATGTTTTCCTCCTGCGATAGTTATCGGTTATAAAATACGAAGGGATTCGACCGCGGATGCTTGACCATCTGCGGCAGCGGCTTCATATCCATGGCCTTCAGGAACACCTTCAGGCCGACGCGCGAAATGGTCTCGGCGATACGCTCGCGGTTCCTGCCGTTCTCGTCCCACCAGTCCCACATCTTGGCCAGCAGGTCCTTGATCTCCTTGTAGGGCGGCTTGATCTCCATGAAGGGGACCAGCACCCAGGAGAGGAAGGCGCCGCGGAGAATCGGCGCCTTGCCGCCGATGAGAATGGCCGCGCCCTTCTCCGCGCCCGGCTTGACCGCCTTCGTGAGCTTGTTGATGCAGTGCATGCACCGGACGCATTCCTCCGGCCGCACCGACAGGGTCGATGTTTTTTCGTCGAAGGAAAGGGCGCTCCCGGGACAGCGGTCCACGATGTCCTCCTTCATGTTCACGCCCTTCGCGACGTATTTCTTGATCTCGTCGTTGTTGATCCTGATGCTGCCGCGCCAGGTCCCGATGATGGTGAAATCGGACCGCGCTATGGCGGCCACGCAGTCGTTGGGACAGCCGGAGGCCTTGATCTTGAACTTGTAGGGCCACCGCGGCCGGTGCAGCTCGTCCTGGAACGAGTGGGTCAGGTCGTGGATGAGGTCCAGGGTATCGAAGCAGGACCATTCGCACCGGGCCGGTCCCACGCATCCCGTCGGCGTCCGCAGGCACGACCCGGAGCCTCCCAGGTCGAAGCCCGCCTCGGAAAGCTCGTTGAAGCAGGGCTGGACGCTGTCGGTCCTGGTGCCCAGCAGTATGATGTCGCCGGTGGAGCCGTGGAAGTTGGTCAGGCCGCTGCCATGCTTCTCCCATATATCGCATATCTTCCTGAGCGATTTCGTGTCATAGAACCATCCTGCGGGATGGTTCACCCGTACGGTGTGAAACTGTTCCGCGGCCGGGAACTTTTCGGCCACGTCCGAATAGCGGCCGATGACGCCGCCGCCGTATCCCACGACGCCGACGATGCCCCCGTGCTTCCAGTGGGTCACCTTGTCATTATAGGACAGCTCGACGATGCCGAGCAGGTCCTTCGCCGCGGGGTTCTTCTCCGCCGCGCGCTTGATCTCCTTTACGAAGCTGGGCCACAGGCCCTGTTCCAGCTTATCCAGCAGGGGTGTATCCGACATGGGTCACCTCCTCAAAATTTAATATCGATATCACCAATCTAGGGGCCATTCACTGAATGTCAATTAAAAAATGAATACCATTCATTTTTTAATTGACACGGGACGCCTCCGGCCGCACAATCACACCATGATCGAAAGGAGCAACAACGACACTGCCGCCCTGGTGGCGGAGATCTGCGAAGCCGTAGCGGTCCCCTGGAGCGAGCGTATCCATAACGCGGCCGGATGCTCCCCGGCGCGGGGAGAGGCGGACCGCTTCAGGAACATACGGGGCTTCATACTCCATGACACCATTCACAAGATCCTCGCCGGGATCGCCGGTGAGTGCGGGCGGGATTTCATGATCGGGTCCCTGGACACCTTCATGAAGCTGCAGTCCCTGGAAGCGACCGGGCCCGAAGACGCCGTCGATTTTCTCCTGATGCTGAAAACCCTTGTCGAGGAACACGCCGCCGGCCGTGACGGCGCCGGGAAAGAGGCGGTACGTGTCATTGACGCCGCCCTTGACGAATGGATATCGGTCGCGAAAGAACTCTACCATGAATACCGCGCCCTCATCCCCCGGCTGAAATCGAGGGAACGGCGGCGTACGGAAATACGGGTATTAAACGAGAATAAAAGCGTGGAGGCCGGCCAATGAAAAGCGCCATCGCCATAGCGGCAGCCGCCTGTATCGCCTTAGCCGCCTGGGCCTGCGCGGTCCTGGGCCTGAGGGGCCTCATCGGCATCGCCCTGCCCTACGCCGGCTGCCTGGTCCTGGCCGCGGGGATGCTCTGGCGCGTGGGCCGCTGGGCCCTGACCCCGGTTCCCTTCAATATAGCTGTCACCTGCGGCCAGCAGAAGTCCCTTCTCTGGGTGAAGGCGGAGCCCCTGGACAATCCCCAGCGCCCCTGGGCTGCGGCGCTCCGCATGGTCCTGGAAACGGCCCTTTTCCGCTCCCTTTTCAGGAATTCTAAAGCCGGCCGGTACGGCACGGCCATCGTGTACGGACCGGCCACGTGGCTCTGGCTGGGCTCCATGGCCTTTCACTGGTCCATGCTCGTCATCGTTCTCAGGCACCTGCGCCTCGCCGTCGAGCCGGTGCCGGCATGGACCGGGCTGCTGCAGAGCATTGACGGCGTCTTCCATATCGGCACTCCGCCTCTGCTTATCACCGACATTATCATAATCGCCGCGCTCCTTTTCCTTTTCATGAGGCGCATCGCGGACCGGCGTGTGGCCTATGTCTCGCTGTTCCAGGATTATTTTCTCCTGGCCCTGATCGGGGCCGTGGCCCTCTCCGGCATCTGGCTGCGCTATTTCGGCCGCGTCGACCTCCTGGCGGTGAAGCAGTACGCACTGGGGCTCCTCTCCTTCAGCCCGGTCCTTCCGGAAAAGGCGCCGCCCTCGTTCTACGTGCACATCGCCCTGGTCTCGATCCTGGCCGCCGCGATACCGGCCGGCAAGATATCGCACATGGCCGGCGTATTCTTCTCGCCGACACGGAATGCCGCCGCGGACAGCCGCAGGCGGCGCCGGGTGAACCCGTGGAACCCCGAGGTGCCGGTCCACAGCTACGGCGAGTGGGAGGAGGAGTTCCGCGACCGCCTGGCGAAATCAGGCTACGACCTTGAGGGAGGCGGCAATGGCTGAGAAATACCGACCCCACGACCTGGCCATGGCGGCCCCTATGCCCGCCGAAGACTGGAAGGATATGCCGGCGCCGATGCGCAAGGGCACCTACAGCCACGCCGGCGTGGCGAAGCACGTCCAGTACCTGGGCCTGCCGAACCCGCGGGAGTGGCAGCCCCATGACGGGGACTGGAAGCTCCCGCCGGACTGGAAAAAGATCGTCCTTGATGGTATGCGGGAGCGCCTGGGCCGGAACCGGTCGTTCCGACTCTTCATGGAGACCTGCGCGCGCTGCGGCGCCTGCGCCGACAAGTGCCACTTCTTCCTCGGCACCGGCGACCCGAAAAATATGCCGGTGCTCCGCGCCGAGCTCCTCCGGTCGGTCTACCGCGGCGAGCTCACCCTTCCGGGAAGGATCTTCGGCAGGCTCATCGGCGCCCGCCGCCTCACGGAGCAGGTTATAAAAGAGTGGTTTTATTATTTTTACCAGTGCACCGAGTGCCGCCGCTGCGCGGTCTACTGCCCCTACGGCATCGATACGGCCGAGATCACCATGATGGGCCGGGAGCTCCTGAACCTCATCGGCGTGAACATCAACTGGATCATCGAGCCGGCCTCGAACTGCTTCCGCACCGGGAACCACCTGGGGCTCCAGCCCCACACCTTCCGCGACAACATCGATTTCGCCGTGGACGAGATCCGGGAGCTCACGGGGATCACGGTGGAGCCCACCATAAACAGGAAGGGCGCCGAGATCCTCTTCATAATCCCGTCGGCAGACATCTTCGCCGATCCCCACATCTTCACCTTCTACGGGTACCTGATGATGCTCCACGAGATGGGGATCGATTATACCTTCAGCGCCTTCGCGTCGGAGGGAGGAAACTTCGGCCTCTTCCACTCGACGGAGCTGATGAAGCGCCTCAACGCCAAGATCTACGCCGAGGCGAAGCGCCTGGGCGTGAAGTGGGTCCTGGGGGGCGAGTGCGGCCACATGTGGCGCGTCATCCACCAGTACATGGACACCATGAACGGGCCGGCCGATTTTCTGGAAACGCCCCGGTCGCCGGTCACCGGCACGGTCTTCGACCACGCCCGCTCGACAAAGATGGTCCATATCTGCGAATTCACCGCCGACCTTATACACAATAAGAAGCTCGCCCTGGACCCCTCCCGTAACAGGGCCTACCGCGTGACCTACCACGACTCGTGCAACCCGGCCCGGGCCATGGGCCTCTTCGACGAGCCCCGGGCCGTCATCGAGGCCTCCTGCGATCATTTCTACGAAATGCCGGAGGAGACCATCCGGGAGCACACCTTCTGCTGCGGCAGCGGCTCCGGCATCGGCACGGACGAGAACCTGGAAATGCGCCTGCGCGGCGGCCTCCCCCGGGCCCAGGCGGTGCGCCACGTGCGGGAGCGCCACGGCGTGAACATGCTCTCCTGCATCTGCGCCATCGACAAGGCCACGCTCCCCACCCTGATGCAGTTCTGGGTCCCCGGCGTGGACGTGTGCGGCGTCCACGAGCTCCTGGGCAACGCCCTGGTCATGAAGGGCGAGACGCCCCGGACCGCGAACCTGAGGGGCGAGCCCCTCGGGGAGGAGGGCAGCAAAAATGAGTAGGATAATAAAGACGGCCGCCGCATTGACCCTGGTCGCCGCCCTGGTGGGGGCGCCCTTCTGGTGGAACGTCCTGCGCGGCGCGAAGAAAAAATCGCCGGCGCCGGAAAAGCCCGCCGTTGAAAAAGAATGCGTCCTCCCCGCGTCGGAGATGAGGGCGAACCACATGACCCTCCTCTTTCAATGGCGCGACGATGTCGTGCGGAAGGGCGTCCGCAGCGCCGTGACAATCGGCGGCAAACAGTACGAGAAGAGCCTCAGCGGCTCCTGCCTCAAATGCCATGCTAAAAAAGAAAATTTCTGCGACCGCTGCCACACCGCCCTGGGGTCGGCACCGGCCTGCTTTGACTGCCATATCGACACATCGGAGCGGGGACCATGGAACTGACACGGCTTGAATTCCTGAGAAAGGCCTGGCGCACCGGCATCATCATATTCGGCGGCGCCTCCTTCGAGATCATGGCCGGCAAAGCCCTCGGCGCCGAAACCGCGCCGCCGGCCGGAAAACGCCTCGCCATGGCGGTGGACCTCCGGGCCTGCCTGAAGGCGGGGCAGTGCGAGAAGTGCGTCGACGCCTGCCACCGGGGCCACAACGTGCCGGCCATACCGGACGTGAAGCGGGCCATCGCCTGGATCTGGCGGGACGACCTGGAGCGCGCCATGCCCGGCGTCCTGGACGACTTTTCCGGCGGGGAACTGCGCGGCGCGAAACCGGTGCTTCTCTGCAACCAGTGCGGGAACCCGCCCTGCGTGCGGGTGTGCCCCACCGGCGCGACCTGGAAGCGCGGCGACGGCATCGTCATGATGGACCAGCACCGCTGCATCGGCTGCCACTACTGCATGGCTGCCTGCCCCTACGGCTCCCGGAGCTTCAACTGGAGCGACCCGCGAAAATACCTGGCGAAGCAATCTATCAATAAAGACTACCCGACCCGCACCAAGGGGACCGTGGAAAAATGCGAGTTCTGCGCGGAGCGGGTCGACCGCGGCCAGGAGCCCCTGTGCGCGTCCGCCTGCGGTGAAAAGGCCATTGCCTTCGGCGACCTCCGCGATGGCGCCTCGGCGGTGCGGAAGGCACTGGCCGGAAGGATCGCCCTCCGGCGAAAACCGGAGCTCGGGACCGACCCGGCCGTATACTATCTCCTGTGAGGATTCCATGATAGAAAAAGTGTTCCATGGCCCGCGGCGCTACTGGCTCCTTCTCCTGGCACTGGGCCTCTTCATCGCAGCGGGGATATTCTTTTACTTTAAACAGACAACAGAGGGTCTTTCCGTTACCGGCATGTCCCGGAGCGTGTCCTGGGGCCTCTACATCGCCCAGTTCACCTTCCTGGTGGGCGTGGCCGCCTCGGCCGTGACGGTGGTGCTCCCCTACTACCTCCACGACCACCGGGCCTTCGGCAGGATCACGATCCTGGGGGAATTCCTGGCGGTGTCCGCGGTCGTCATGTGCCTTCTCTTTATCTTCGTCGACCTGGGACAGCCCTTCCGGATACTCCACGTCATACTCTATCCGTCGCCGACGTCCCCCATGTTCTGGGACACGGTGGTCCTTTCCCTATACCTGGTAATCAACATCCTGATCGGGTGGACGGTCCTCACGGCCGAGCACCGGGGAACGCCGCCGCCCGCCTGGGTGAAGCCGGTCATCTACCTGTCGATCCCCTGGGCGATCAGCATCCACACCGTGACCGCCTTCCTGTACGCGGGGCTCCCGGGGCGGCACCTCTGGCTCACGGCCATCACGGCGGCGCGCTTCCTGGCGTCGGCCTTTTCCTCCGGCCCGGCCCTCCTCATCGTGCTCTGCCGCGTGGCGCGGCGCTATACGGATTTCGACCCGGGCGACCGGCCCGAGCGCTCCCTGGGGACCATCATCACCTACGCCTTCAGCGCCCATGTCTTTTTCATTATTCTCGAAATATTCACCGCCCTCTACAGCGGCATCCCCACGCACCGGGCGCCGCTGGAGCGGCTCTTCTGGGGCTGGGGTGATCCCTCGTCGCTCACGCCCTATATGTGGATTTCCATAGCCCTGGCAGTCGCCGCCTTGGCGATTCTCTACACGCCGGCGCGGCGGCGCGACGCGGGCCTTCTTATCGCGGCCATCGCCGTGTTCGCCTCCGTGTGGATCGAGAAGGGCCTCGGCTTCGTGGTGGGAGGATTCATCCCCGATCCCCTCGAGAAGATACCGTCGTACCGGCCCACCCTGGCCGAAGTATTCATCACCCTCGGCGTGTGGGCAACGGGGCTTTTCATCCTTACCCTGCTCTTCAAGATAACAGCCGCGGTGCGGCGGAGAGATTGACGCACCCTGGAGGACCCATGAACGGAACAATCTGGCTCATTGCCGCTTACTCATCTATCGCAATCTTCATCGCAGGCATCGCGGCGTGCATTGTCCGCATCGCCCGCCTACCGGCCCATCTCCGGTGGGAGCTCGCGCCGGTGCCCCATGACAGGGCCGGCTCATCCTACGGAGGCTCTTATTTCGAGGTGCAGGACTGGTGGATGAAGCCCCGGGAGCGCTCCATAATTCATGAAATCATTTATATGATGAAGGAAATTTTCCTTCTCCACACCGTATGGAAGGGACACAGGCGGCTCTGGCCCTTTTCGATGGCCCTCCATGGCGGCATCTACTTCATCTTCTTCATGGCGCTGTGCCTGGCGGCCGCCGCCGCTGTCGACGCGGCCGGGTTCTCTTCCGCCGCGGCTTTCCTCGAAGGAATAGCCGTTTTCCTCGGCACCATTGGCTACCTCTTCGGCCTCGCCGGGTCACTGTCGCTGCTGGTGCTGCGGGCGGTGCGCCGGGACCTCCGCTCCTACTCCGGGATCTCGGCCTACCTGAACCTGATCATCCTGCTGGCCCTTTTCGCCACGGGCGTGTCCTCCCTGGTCGCGGACGGCGACCTGGCCTCCCAGATCAGGGACTTCATCGAAGCGGTATTCAGGGCCGATTCGCATATTTCACTGTCACGGGCAGGGGCGGCGCACATCGGCGCGGTCCTCTTCTTCCTGGCCGTGCTTCCCTTCACCTCCATGAGGCACTTTGCCGCGAAATTCTTCACCTTTCACAGCGTCCTCTGGGACGATAGCCCCATGGACGCGGCCGCTGAAGAGAAGATAAAAAAGCTGCTCGGCCAACCGGTCCGATGGTCCGCTCCCCATGTCGGATCGGAGGGCTCAAAAAATTGGATCGATATCGCTCAGGGGAAATAGATAATGAAAAAAACAGGGATCAAAGATATAAGCAGGGGCGAGGCGCCCCTCACCGAGATAAACGTCAACGACCTCCTTCCCCTCCCGCCTCCCTATGACCGGATCGAGGACCAGCCCGGATGGAAAAAGCTCAGCGACGACCAGCGCAACACCATTGCCTGCGACCTCGACGGCGTGGCGGCCCTCTCCCTTCCGAAGCCGAAGGACGCGGCCGATGAGCGGCGCGTCGTCGAAGCTTTCATCGCCGGGCTCCAAAAGCTCCTATCGCGGGAGAACAACTGGACCTTCCTCCAGCCGCTCCTCCTCACGATAGACTACTGCGCCCGGTGCCAGACCTGCTCCCAGGCCTGCCCGATCTACCGCGAAAGCGGCGGGAACGAGATCTACCGCCCCACGTACCGCTCCGAGGTGTTCCGGCGGCTGGTTAAAAAATACGCGAGACCCGGCGGCGGGATCATGGCGAAGCTCAGGCTCGAGGATATCGACCTGAACTGGACCGCGGTGAGCCGCCTTTACGAGCTTTCATACCGGTGCACCCTCTGCCGGCGCTGCGCCCAGGCCTGCCCCATGGGCCTCGACAACGCCCTGGTGACCAGGGAGCTCCGCAAGCTCTTCAGCCAGGAGCTCGGCTGGGCGCCGAAGGAGCTCCACGAGAAGGGAACTGTGCTCCAACTCGCGGTCGGATCATCCACCGGCATGAAGCCGAACGTGGTGAAAGACAACGTCGACTTCCTCGACGAGGACCTGTCCGAGGAGCTGGGCATAACCATCGAAACGCCCTGGGACAAAGAGGGCGCCGACGTGCTCCTCATGCACAACGCTGGCGAGATCCTGGCCTGGCCTGAGAATCCTGCCGCCTTCGCCATCATCCTGAACGCGGCCGGCGTGAGCTGGACCCTGTCGTCCGAGGCACCCGCCTACGACAGCGTGAACTACGGCCTCTTCTACGACGACGTGCAGCTCTCCCGCATCGTGATGAAGCACATGGAGGCCGCGAAGAAGCTCAAGGTCAAGAAAGTGATTCTCGGCGAGTGCGGCCACGCCCACAAGGCCCTGATAACCATAGCGGACCGCATCCTCACCGGAGACCTGAACATCCCCCGGGAGAGCTCCCTCACCTTCCTGGAGGAGATCGTCATGGGCGGCCGGATCGCCTTCGACCCGTCGAAGAACGACTTCCCGGTGACCCTCCACGACCCGTGCAACATCGTGCGGAACCTGGGCATCGTGGAGCCCCAGCGCCGCATCATCCGGAAGCTCTGCCCGCAGTTCCGCGAGATGGAGCCCCACGGCGCGGATAACTACTGCTGCGGCGGCGGGAGCGGCTTCGCCATTATGGGCCAGAACAACTTCCGGGACTGGCGTGTGAGCGTGGCGGGGAGGATGAAGCTCCGGCAGATACTGGAGGCCTTTGCCGACTGCCCCGGTCCGGATACAAAAAAATACCTGTGCGCTCCCTGCTCCAACTGCAAGGGACAGATCAGGGACCTCTTCGATTATTACGGGGTACGGGAAAAATCGGGGATGGCCTACGGCGGGCTCGTCGAGCTCATCGTCAACGCCATGGTGGACGTCAAGGCCCCTATCATCAAGTGGGACCTTTAAAGGAGAATATGATAACGGCCGGAGGGTTTACTTTTCCGGGGCCAGGGTCTTCAGGTAATTCTCGAGGGCGTACTGCACCAGGGAGGTGTAGCTCTCTTTCTGGAGGATGGTCTTCTCCATCTTCCTGAACTGGATCAGGCCGTGGAGCATGCCCCAGAGCCAGATGGTGTGGCGCCGCGCGTTGACCTTCCTGAATTCGCCTGACTTCATTCCCGCCTCGATCGCCTCGGTGCAGAAGCCGAGGATCCTGCCGCCGGTCTTGTCGACCCTGTTCTTCAGGCGCGGCGGAAAAAGCTGCTCCGGCGTCGATAGAAAATAGGTGATGATGTCGTAGTAGTTCTTCTGCTTTTCGCTGAACTCGAGATACCCCAGGGCGACCGCCTTGATCTTCTCCTTCGGGGAGGACGCCGCCGCCACGGCCTTCCCTATCTGGTCGTTCAGCATTGCCAGCCCCTCCTCCTGGAGCGCCGCGAAAATATCTTCCTTGTTGTGGTAATAGAGGTATATGGTGCCCACGCTCAGCTCGGAGAGCTTGGCGATCTGGTTGACCGTGGTGGCGTGGAGCCCTTTTTTCAGGAGAAGCGTCCGCGCCGCCTTGAGGATGTGGTTCTTTCTCTCTTCCTTTTCCCGTTCCCTGCGTTCCTGTGATCCCATTGGTCTCACTCTCTGTTTTTACCGTTCGATCTCCGAACGTAATTTTTTGGCCATCTGCCGTTCGTACAGCGCCGGCGCCAGGCGGTGCAGGTAATAGGTGAGCTTTCCCACCGTGGTCAGCACGATGATGTTCTTGCGCTGCACCGTTCCACGGAACACGGCCTCGGCCACATGGCCCGGGGTGTCCTGTTTGCCCACCCTCGACTGCGGGTGCGTCGTCACCGTACCGTTCGACCCGAGGGCCCTTGTCTGGAGATTGGTCTTCGTGAAGCCGGGGCAGACCATCATGACATGGACGCCCAGGGGCCTCACCTCCGTACGCAGGCTCTCAAAGAGCCCGTGGAGGGCGTGCTTGCTCGCGCTGTATCCGGTCCTTCCGAGTAGGGGGCTGTAGCCGGCATGGCTTGATGTCACCACTATCACACCCTTTCTCGCGATCAAGTCTTTTATGGCCGCCTTTGCGCAATAAAGGGCCCCGAAGAAATTGATGTCCATGACGCGCCGGTATACGGCCGGGTCCGTGTCCACGAAGGGGCTCCGCTGGGTGATCCCGGCGTTCACCGCCAGCACGTCGATGCCGCCCCAGCGCTTGATGATCGCTCCGATAACGGCCTCGCACTCCTTCTGCTTGCTGACATCGCAGGCGAACCCGGCCGCCTCGATCCCGCCGTCTTTCAGCTCGCCGGCCAGCCTGTCAGCGCCCCTGCCGTCCATGTCGATGACCGCCACTTTCGCCCCGGCCTTACCGAACCTGCGGCACAGCGCCTCGCCGATGCCGCTGGCCCCGCCGGTCACGGCGACGATCTTGTTGTTGAATTGTTCGTGTTCTATCATGCCTTGTCACCTTCACCACTTCACAATAGTGTGCGATCAACCGCTTTATCAACGCTGAGTCGCAGAGGACGGATTACTCATCAGCGCCTCCGCGTTGAATCTTTTTTTCCCTCACCCCGTCTCCGGCGCGCCCTCTCCCATGAAGCTTGGAAAAAAGGAGAGGGCTACTCTATATGCTCCCCCTCTCCTTTCTCCAGTTTTTAATGGGAGAGGGGGACGGGGGGGTGAGGGTCTTCACATCTCAGCCCTCCACTTCCAGCGTCACCTTTTCCACCTTGTCCAGGTCCCGCTCGTAGAACAACGAAGCCACGAAGAAAAGCGCCGCCGCGACGAGCAGGAATATCGGCAGAATGGAGAGGGCCGTCTGTATGTTATAGCCGTCGGAAATGGAGCCTACCACGATGGGCCCCATGGAAGAGCCCAGAAGATTCTGCACTATGACGCACAGGGCGTAGGATATGGCCCGGAGTCCGGGGTGCACCACGTCCTGGGTCACCGCGGCCGCGGCCGGCACGAAGGCGACCACCACCAGGCCCATGAGCAGTATGAGTACGTACTGCATGTTGCCGGTAAAGAAGAGCAGCCCCGATCCGAGAAAGATCGCGGAAAGGACCGCCACGATCGACGAGAACACAAGGCGGGCGTTCTTTCTTTTCTTCAGCCACAGGTCCGCGAGGAGCCCGCCCACCGGCGCGCCCACCAGCGCAAGGAGCATTACCGAGCCCCCCTTCATTCCCGCCTGGTCCATGGGCAGTTCATAGACGCGGTGGAAGAAGGTCGGGAGCCAGGTGATGAGCGACGTGGTCACGAAGGTCATGGCCGCGAAGCCGAAATAGGTGAAGATGAGCGACGGGGTGTGGATGAATTCCCTGAATATGTCCATCTTGCTCATGGCGACCTTGGAACCGCCAACATCCGCGGTCTTGACCAGCTCCACGGTCTTGTAATCCTTGACGAAAAAGAAGAGGATCGCCACGATCAGGCCCGGCAGGGCGACCAGGCCGAAGGCGTGGCGCCATCCGAACTCCTTGGCTATAATGCCGCCCAGGGCTATGCCCACGGCGCTTCCCAGCGGTATGGAGGCGTTCCAGATGCCCATCATCCTCGACCGCTTTTCCTCCGGGTAGAGGCCCGCGAGCATGGCGGTGCCGCCCGGCGCGTACCCGGCCTCGCCCACCCCGATGACGCCCCGCGCGGCAAAGAGCTGGCCGAAATTCTTGGTAAGGGCGCACACGGCGGTGGCGATGCTCCAGATGACCGCCATGAGTCCGATGGTCTTCTTCCGGCTCCAGCGGTCTACCAGCACCGACGCCGGAATGGTGAATATGATAATGGACCAGTAGATGGCGGACACCAGCATGCCGCACTGGGCGTCGGAGATGGCCCACTCCTCCTTGATATAGGGAAAGAGCGACGTGACCACCATGCGGTCCACGTAGTCGAAGAAGTAGAGGAGGAACAGGAGGATGAAAACATAGTTCGTATACCCCCTGGATAATTTGTATTCATGGGTACCGCTTTGACCGTTCATCATAATACCTCCTGTGGAATATGATAACCTTGTATTGATATATTATCCGCCATGGGCGCGCACACATTAGCGCGCCCATGGCGTCATTATGCTTTAGGCCTTGTACGCCCCCAGGTTGGCCAGGGCCACACTGCCCGGACTGATCGTCGACGGATCGACCATCACGTTGATACAGGCGGTCTTGCCGGACTTGAAGGCCGCCTCGATGGCCGGCCGGATGTCCTCTGGCTTGTCGACAAAGGCGCCGAAGCCGCCCAGTGCCTCCACCATCTTCTCGTAATTGACCATGCCCAGGTCGGTCCCGTCCTTGATGGCGTGGCCGAGGCGGATCTGCTGGCTGTGGGCGATCATGCCGAAGAGGGTGTCGTTGGCCACGACCACCACGATCGGAATGTTGTGCCGGATGGCGGTGTGGAACTCCATGAAGTTGAATCCCGCGGCCCCGTCGCCGATGACCAGGAGAACCCGCTTGTCCGGATTGATGAGCTTGGCCGCGTTGGCGTAGGGTATGCCCACGGCCAGGCTGCCGAAGAGGCCGTAATCGAGATAATGCCCCGGCCGGCGCACGGTGCGGGTCATCCCCATCCAGGTGGTGGTGTCCCCGCCGTCGGCCACGACGATGTCGTCCTCGCGGTCCATGAACTTGTTGATCTCATGGGCCAGCCGCATCGGATGGATCGGCGCTCCCTCCTTTTCCCACATCGGCTTCGCCTGGGCCTTGCCGTTGGCGTCCGCGGCCTTGACCGCCTCCACCCATTCCGCGTACTGCTTCACGAGGGACGGCCCGAGCTTCCGGGCGTCGATGATCCGGTTGATCTCCGCCAGCAGCATCTTGATATCGCTCACCACGCCGAGGTCCACGGAACGGTTCCGTCCGATCTCCTCCGCCTCGATGTCGACCTGTATGAACTTGGCGTTCGGGTTGAAGATGCCCCCGAAAATGAAAAAAAGGCTCAGACGCGATCCGAGGAAGAGGACAAGGTCCGCCTGGGTGTCGGCCACCAGGGCCGCCCCCGGCCGGATGGCCAGGGCCGATTCAAAGCAGAGTGGGTGCGTGTCGGGGATAAGGCCGCGGGCGCCGGCCATGGTCATGGCGGGCATTCCCGTCTTCTCGACAAACGATACGAGCTCCGGACCGGCGTCGGCGCACCAGGCGCCGCTCCCGGCTATGACGATCGGCTTCTTCGCCTGGCCGAGCATGTCCACGATCTTTTCCGCCGCCGCCGTGTCCACGGTCTTCGACACGATGGTGCTCTGGTATTTCTTTACCTTGCCCATGTCGGGCTTCGCGTTCAGCACGTCCACGGGTATCTCCAGGTACACCGGTCCGGGACGCCCCTGCATGGCGTACCGGAAGGCCATATCGATGAATTCAGGTATCCGCTCGACGTTGTTGCACACCAGGGCCTTTTTCACCATCGGCTGGATCACGGGGAGCTGGACCATGTCCTGGAGGTCAAGCTTCTCCGACATCTCCAGACCCACGATGCCCGAGATGAGAATGACCGGCGCGTTGGCGAGGCGGGCGCTGGCGATCCCCGTGAGGGCGTTGGTGAAGCCGGGCCCCGCGGTCACCATCGCCACGGCGGGCTGCCGCGTCATGCGCGCCATGGCTTCGGCCATGAAGACCGCCGCCTGCTCGTGGCGCGTGCAAAACAGCTTCACGCTGGTATTCTCGAGAAATTCATAAACCGGGGTTATGTGTCCGCCGCTTATGGTAAAAATATACTTCACGCCGCGTTCTATAAGGGCTTCCGCGGCAAGTCTTCCGCCGATCATCTTTTCCATGTTAACACTCCTGAGATTGTTTATTCTTACTATACACTATCTTGTTCCCGCGACCTCCTCCCCTTGATGGGGGAGGATTGCGGCGGGGGTGATATCAATATCTTACAATTCCATTAATTGCCCGCCGGTGACGTTGATCGCCTGGCCGGTCATGTACGACGACGCCTCCGAGGCGAGGAACGCCGTCAGGTTCGCCACCTCCTCCGGGGTGCCGATGCGTCCCAGGGGTATCGTCTTGCACATCTCCTTCTCGCGCTCCTCAGCCGTCGTCTGGAAGACCTTCGCCTCCAGCCCGAAGCGCCACCGCTCCAGGTCGGTCATGATCTGGCCGGGGCAGATGGCGTTGACGCGCACGCCGGCTCCGGCCAGCTCCTTGGCCATCACCTTGGTGAGCATGATCACCCCGGCCTTGGCCACCGCGTAGGCCCCGTTCATGACCGGGGGAAACTTGCCGGCCCGCGAGGCGTTGTTCACGATGCTGGCCGGCTTTCCCAGCATGAGGGGAAGCATGGCCCGGGAGACCCGGAAGACGCCGTGGAGGTTGATGTCCACGGTCCTCATCCACGCCGCCTCGTCATAGGTATGGACCGCGGCCGGGACGCCGAAGGAGGCGCCGGCGTTGTTGCAGAGGATGTCCACATGGTCGAATTTCCCCTTCACCGCCTCCGCCATGGCGGCGACGGACTCGGTGCTTGACACGTCCACCGGTACGGCCATGGTCCTGACGCCGAATTCCCTGCCGAGGGACTCGGCGATCTCCTGCATATCCGCGGTCGTGCCCGTGGCGACCTGGGCGCCCGCCGGGGCCGCTCCCCCCAGGTCCGCAATGATTACATTGGTTCCAAACGAGGCCAGCTTGCGCGCCATGGCATAGCCCATGCCGGTCTTTTTTCCGGCCCCGGTGACCAGGGCCGTCTTTCCTTTGAGATCTGTCATCATGATTGTTCTCCTGAAGGGTCATGCCGTCGATGCCGCACAACCCGGATTTTCGCTTTTTTTGCCGCTGCCATAATAAACTGCTTGCAATAAATTATATTCATATTATGAATAATATTCATTATATGAGACTATGTCGGACAACTCTTCCCCTGTCAATACAAAAAGGGCCCGGTGTCGATAAAAGAAGCATTGTTTACCGGAAGCTCTTCCCGGGGATATTGATCGAGGAAACCAGGGGAGAAATCGACCAGCCATGAAGGAACGATATGAGCTTATCTATGGCTACCGGCACTGCAAAAGCGAGATTATTTTCAGCGCCGGGTTCGCCGACACCGAGGAAGAGGCCGCCCGGTGGGTCAGGGATAGAAGCGGGGGACAGGACCAGTCCCCTCCGCCCCAGGGCGATCCCCTCTGCGACTGCGAGGTTTCCTTTTGCCCGTTGAAATTTCAAAGACCCTGGTATTCGTACCGAAAAGTCTCTATCTGACATCTCCTGGTATCATTGTCCCTCGATCGCCCCGATCACTTCCCGCGCGATCTGAAGCTCCTCGTCCGCGGGTATCACCAGGGCCGTGACCGCGCTTCCCGGCGCGGTGATCACTTCATCATGGGCCTCATTGGCCCTGTCGTCGACGGCGAGGCCCGTATGGGCCAGGGCGCCCAGAACTTCCTTCCGCAAAAACGCCGAATTCTCCCCGATGCCGCCGGTGAACACGATGGCGTCGGCCCCGGACATTTCCGCCGTGTAGGCTCCGATCAGGCAGGTGATGCGGTTGGCGAGCATATCGACGGCACGCTTGGCGTTTTCATCCCCGCCCCGCGCCCTCTCCTCCAGGACCTTGAAGTCGCTGCTGATCCCGGACACGCCGAGGAGTCCGGACCGCTTGTTGACCATGGTCCTGATCTCGTCCGGTTCGTAGCCCTGGTCTATCAGGAAAAAGATTATGGCCGGGTCGAAGGAGCCGCTCCGCGTCCCCATCGGCAGGCCCTCCAGGGGGGTGAACCCCATGGAGGTGTCCACGCTCTGACCCCGTTTCACGGCGCAGACGCTCTGGCCGTTGCCCAGGTGGCAGGTTATGATCCTCAGGGAGGCTATGTCCCGGCCCATGATCTCCGCGGCCCGGTGCGCCGCGTACTTGTGGTTGGTGCCGTGGAAGCCGTATTTCCGTATGCCGTATTTCGTGTAGAGCTCCATCGGGAGCCCGTAGAGGTAGACCGTCTCCGGGATGGTCCGGTGAAAGGCCGTGTCAAAGATGGCGTACTGCGGCAGGTCCGGCAGCGACGCCGCGATCTCGTCGACGCAGGCGAGGCCGACTGGATTATGGAGCGGAGCGAGAAACGATATCGACTCGAGGTAGTCCCGCACGTCCGCCGTGATCCGCGCGGCCGCGCTGTAGCGCTCGCCGCCGTGGACGATGCGGTGGCCGACGGCGGAGATGCCGCACCGGCCGGAAGCGGCGCCCCTCGATTCGAGGAGCCCCAGCATGTCAAGGATGGCGGAGCGGTGGTCCCTGACCGCCATCTCCGTCTTCTCCTCCGCGCCCCGAGCGGTTATCTTCCGCACGCAGGCGCGGTCCGCGGAGGTCTCGCCGATATCGAGGTAATGGCCCTTGACGACCATGGCCCCGGCGTCTCCGTCATGGACCTGGAATTTCAGGGAACTGCTTCCCGCGTTGATCACCAGGACCTTCATCGCCCCTCCCGGCAGCGGCCTACACGGCGCTCAGGTGCTTGTACTTGGGCAGGTAGCGCACCGCCGGCTTGAAGGCGTCGCGGCGGAACGGCTCCGCCAGGACCTTCTCGCCGCCCTCGATCACCGCGTTGATGACCACGGGCTTGCCGCACTTCACCGCCTCGCGGACGACGTCCTTCACGTCGGCGTAGTTCTCCACCTTGAAGCCGACGGCGCCCATGTCCTTCGCCACCTGGTCGTAGTCCGGGTTCGTCAATAAATCAGCGCCGACAAAGCGGCTCTTGAAGAAGTCGATCTGGTTCTTTTTCTCCGCGCCCCACTCGTGGTTGTTGAAGACCACCGCTATGACGGGGATGTTCTCCCGCACCGCGGTCATCACTTCCGAGAGGCCGCTGATGCCGTAGGCGCCGTCGCCCTGGAGGGCGAAGACCGGCGTGCCCGGGGCCCCTATCTTGGCGCCCATGGCGGCCCCGTAGGCGAAGCCGCAGTTCCCCCAGGAGAGGGCCGAGATGTGCTGGCGCGGTCCGGTAAACTTCAGGTAACTGTTGCAAATTGATGAATTATTGCCGATGTCCGTGGCCACGATGGACCCGTCGGGAATGGCGTCGGTGAGCTCCTTGATGAAGCGGCGCGGGTGCATCAGCTTGTTGGTCGAGGAGGACCAGGAATCGAGCTCCTCCTTCCAGGCGGCCTTTTCCTTCGCGATATCGGCCAGGCGGGCCGTGTTCTTCTGACGGCTCCCGTCGACGGCCTTCAGGGCCTTCAGGAGCTGCAGGGCGAACTCCCGCGCGTCGGCCACGATGCCGAGGTCGATCCTCTTCGAAACGCCCAGCTGGGTGCCGTCGATGTCGACCTGGATGAGCTTCGCCGAATTTGGCCAGTAGGCTATGTCGTACTGGGGCAGCGTGCCGAAGGGCCCCAGGCGCGTTCCCAGTGCCAGGACCACGTCGGCCTTCGCGATGGAGCGCATGGCCGCCTTGGACCCGCAGTAGCCGATGGGGCCCACGGCCAGCTCGTGGGCCGCCGGGAATGTGTCGTTATGGAGATAGGTGTTCACCACCGGCGAGGTAAGGTACTCCGCCAGGGCCTTTGTCTCATCAATGGCGTTGGCCATGGATACGCCGCCGCCGGCGAGGATGACCGGGTTCTTCGCTTTGGCCAGGAGCTCCGCCGCTTTCTTGATCAGACCCTCGGGGCCGCTGCCGTAATTGACGTCGCCCGATTTGAATATCTCGCAGTCCAAATCGCCATAGTAGAAGTCCCGGGGGATGTTGAGCTGCACCGGGCCGGACAGGAGCTTTGCCATGTAGAAGCAGCGGCGGGTCAGCTCCGCCATCCGCTCGGGCCGGTTTACCCGGACCTGGAACTTGGTGCATTTCTCGAACCAGGGCATCTGGTCGAGCTCCTGGAACCCGCCGGTGCCGATGCCCATGCTGCCTGTCTCCGGGGTGATGGCCACCACCGGCGAATGGGCCCAGAAGGCAGCGGTTATGGCGGATATGAAGTTTGCGGCGCCGGGCCCGTTCTGGGCGATGCAGGTCTGGGGCCTGCCGGTCACCCGGGCAAGGCCGTCAGCCGCATGGGCCGCAGCCTGCTCGTGGGCCACGGAAATGAAGCGTATCCCCGCCGTAGGATAAAGGTCCAGGGCGTCCATGTAGGCGCTCCCGACGATACCAAAGGTGGTGGTTATTCCCTCGGCTACCAGTGATTCAACGAATGCTTCGGATGGGGTCATTTTTGTCATTTCAGCCTCCAGCGGGGTAAAAATTATTGAATAATATTCAATATGTGAACTATATTCAGTAGGGTTCTGGTGTCAATGATTTTTTTGATTAATTTCTTCTCGACTATTAACAATTCTATATTATTTACTTGAGTCAGGCGTTTTTTATTATTATATGTGATATTAGCGAATTTGATATCTCATTTTTTACTCGTTTCGTTAGAGAGCTATTTGTAATCGTTTGTTTTGCTGCGGAGGGTCCATCTGCTGCCAACAGGAGGTTGGCAGTGCCGACATTGACAGGATGTCAAAACCACGTCGGCGACCATCCTCGCTTAACGCAAAACATCCATGTTTTGCTCGTTTTAGGATAAATTAAAGTATTCTATTATATATCACATCGAAAAAATGAGATATCAAATTCGTTGTTATTTATTTATATTAAAAAACACCTGACCCGAGTTACTTATTATAAACGATCTAATTCCTGCCTGTTTATTGCTCTGTTCGATTATGGGCAAATAAAATCGGTAGATCCAAATCATTGACTGGAGAGGAAACAGTATGACAAAACAACCAATGAAGCAGCCGATATACTCCCGGGAGATTCTTCCCCCGCCGGAATGCCTGGTTACGAATGGCAGGATTGCCTTCGGCACCTTCAACGGGCCCCTGAAAAAGATCAATCCCCTTGACGCGGCCAGGCCCTTCGGCGTTCCTCTCCCCCGCTTTTTCAGGAATTTCCGTCTCAAGGAATGGCAGGCCTTCCAGCTCGGCAACAGGGACTTTTTCATGCTCGCCGTGATCTACAACCAGAAGGCGGGGACCCTGGTCCAGTTCATCGTCTGCGACAAAAAAAACGGGCGGATGACCAAGTATGAAAAAAAGGTTCCCTCCTGGGTGACCGCCGTTCCCTCCTCCCTGGGCGACACCAGGGCGCGCTATGTTTCGGATAGCTTCCGCATCGACGTGCACAACAAGCTGGACCGGGGCAGGATATTCATTGACGTGGCCATCGACGCCGACGACAGGCTGCCGTCCCTGTACGGTCACTTCGAGGCCTTCCACGAAAAAGGAGCGGTGAATCCCCTTGTGGTGAGCCTCCCCTTCGCCGCCAACCGGGGCATGTATTCCCATAAATGCCTGATGCCGATGCAGGGGACCCTCTTTTTCGAAGGCCGGAAGATCGACTTCCCGAAGCGGGTCAGCTTCGCCATCATGGACGATCACAAGGGATTTTATCCGTATATTCTTAAATACGATTGGGTCACCGGCGCCTCTTTCACGGACAAAGGCCTCACCGGCTTCAACCTGACCGACAACCAGGTGCGCGACAAGGAGCGCTATAACGAGAATTGCCTCTGGCTGGGAAATAAGCTGCACCTGCTGCCGCCGGTTACCTTTAACCGTCCCAGCGGCGTAAGCGGCGAATGGACCATAAGGGACAACTACGGCATGGTGGACATCGCCTTCAGGCCGGTCTTCGAGAACCCACTGAAGCTCAACCTGGTCGCGATCAAAACGGATTACTACGGACCCTTCGGATCATTCACCGGCGCCATCAGGCCCTCGTCGGGCCTGAAGGTTTCCGTTGACGGGTTCTTCGGCATGGGCGAGCAGAAGTATTTCCGCGGGTAGGGCCGCTACACCGTGAAGCGGTCGTGTTCCGGGTCAAAGGGCGGCGACGTTATGATGAATATGACCATCCTGGCGCCGCCGGTTTTCACGAGGCCGTGGACCGTGCCGCGGGGAATGGAGATGAAATCGCCCTCGGCCACGTCCCGGTGCTCGTCGCCGAGCCTCATCCTTCCCTTTCCCTCGTGGACAAAGTACATCTCGTCGCTTATTTTGTGATAGTGGTCGGGCACCTCCAAGGGCACGACGCCGACGTTGAAGCTCATGGTCTCGTTCCGGAAAACCTGTTCCAGTCCGATTTTCAGATCAGCCCTCACCTCGACCCGGCCGAGCAGATCGGAGAGTGACTCGAATCCCATGACAGCCCCCTTCACGATTGGTATTTGAACTGCACCACATGATATCATCGTTCTTCGATGTGTCGAGTAATATTTTGCCTCGACTCCGCTCGGCAACCGATGCTCGGTAAAATTTGTGTTGAATTATATCTGCGATTACTCTATTTATAGACCAGTTGCATGATAAATCTATCCAGCACATTCAGGAAGGTGCCTGCATGAAAAAAATCGTCTTTACCATCGCTGTAGCTCTTGTTCTCCCGGTCATGGTTGTCTTTTCCACAAAGGTAATGGGCGGAAGCCAGTATAACGTGTTCTGCGCCGAAGGAAAGATCGAGGTGGACACCAGGACCCTTGAGGAGATGAAATCGGCCAGGGGATCGAACACCTGCATCAAGGGGACCTTCGATTACCTGTCCGACGCCGAGAAGCTGGCCGAGTCCCTCGGCGGCAAGGGAGCCTCCTGCTCCTGCAACTGATCATCCGCCGAAGGAGCATGGACCAGTATCATTATTTGTTGCACACGATTGCCCCATGATGATAATTGACAGGCAATAATGAAGTTACTGAAAAAAACCCTCCTGGTCCTGTCAATCGCCATAGCCGCAACTGCCGTGCTGGCGGTGCAGGCTATCCTGGTTCTCAATGCCGATTTCGCCCAGAGGCGCGCCCGGAAAATCATTAACGGCATCATTCCCGGCTCGATCACCTGGGAGAGCCTCCGCATTTCGCCGCTTACCGGCAGGGTTGAAATAACAAAGGCTCTCCTCACCGGGGAAGACCGGGCTCCCATAGCCGGCTTTGACCGCCTCAGGGCGCGGATATCGGTCTGGTCGGCCCTGCGGGGAAAGCTTGACATAGCCGAGGCGCGCCTGGAAAAACCGGTGTGCCTCCTCGCGCTGGACAGGGACGGCAGACTCAACATCGTCAAGGCCTTCGGGATCTTGCCGGAAAAACAGAAGGCTCCCGGCAAGCCCGCCGGTCTGCCGGGCTTTCTCGTTGTCGGGAAATGCGTTCTGGAAAAGGGACGCTTTGGCTTTGCCCGGCCTTCATCGAACTTTGAACTGGACATTGGCGATATCAGCGCAACGGCGGGACTGAACTTCAGGGATGAAACCGGATCCATCGAACTGACGATCGGCAGGGGATACTTCACTGCCGGGGGCCGCAGGACCGACCTGAAGCGCCTGACCCTGTCAAGCGCCGTCACCGGCGGAATAGCGGAGCGTCTCCGGCTGAAACTGCAAACCACGGCTTCGGACCTGGCGATAGAGGGGGACATAGAGGAGCTCTTCAGGAACCCCGCTTTCAACATCAGCGCCCGCTACGCGATTTCCCTGTCCGAGCTCCACGACATTCTGAACATGACCCGGCCCTTAAACGGCACTGTCAATGGCACCTTCAGGGCGCGCGGCACCGTGAACAACCCGGCCGTCTCGCTCACGGGCGATTACTCCGGCGGCGCAATCCTCGGGAACAGGGTGGACGCCGCCAGGGCCGACATCTCCATGGAGGACCGGGTCGTTACGATCAACACGGTGAAGGCCCTGGCCGGAGCCGGGTCCCTGGAGCTGCGCGGATCCATCAGCCTGCGCGATGCCTGCCGGGACGGCTTCATCAGGCCCAACCGCGATCCGGACATGATATCATACGCGGTGACGGCCGCTGCCAGAAATTATAATATCGGGAACATCCCCGGCCTCAGCCGCAATGCGCGGGGCCTTGTCAACGCCGATATATCCTTCTCCGCAAGGGGCGTTTACGCCGATACCATGTCAGCGTTGATGGACCTTAAGGGGTCCATAACGAATTTTTCCATCGGGACAAAAGCGGCGCCCGCCGCGGCGAGCCTCCAGGCAAGGGCGTCCATGGAAGACGGTATCCTCAGGGTGGACGCCCTGGAGGCGGACCTCGGCAACGCCCGTCTCAGGGCGGGCGGGTCCATCGATACAGCGGCTAAGTCGATGCGTGGCGCCTTCTCGGTCCAGAGCAAGGACATAGGCGGTGAAGCCTCGGCGCTGGGCCTTGGCGGCTGCGGCGGCTCCGCGCGCATGGAGGGCTCCCTTTCCGGGACCATCCGCCGCCCCGTCGTTGCTGTTACCCTGTCGGGAGAAGCGATCCACGTCAGGGACATCGCCATCGGCGATCTCTTTCTCGGCGCCACCCTCGATGGGGCCGGCGCGATAACAGTGACGAAGTTTACCCTGTCGAACGGCGAATCACGGGTCGCCCTGTCCGGCGCCGTCGGCCTTTTCAATGAGGGCCTCAGGGGCCTGCGCGCCGATCCTCCCATCACCCTGGACATAGAGCGCTTCGCGGTGAGCCCCGGCGATTTCGACGGCAGGTTCGGCGGCGCCCTGACGCTCACGGGCCGGGTTTCCGGAAGCGTCAGGGACCCCAGGGGGGCCCTCGCCCTGTCCGGCGCGAACCTCAACCTCCGCATCCAGAGATTCAAGTCCCTGGATTGCACCGTCAACTTCAGGGACCGGAAGGCCATCATCGATCCCCTCCTGCTGACCCTGTCGCCGGGCGAAGCGATCCGGTGTGACGGCTGGATCGGCACGGACCGCTCCTATGATTTCACCATGACATCGGACCCGATTTCCCTTACAAGGATCCAGGCCCTGGAGGCGGCGGAGGGATTACAGGGCAGGATGACCATAGACATGAAGGGTAAAGGCTTCCTAGGCAACCCGGCCCTGGGCGGCTCCATCGCAGCCACCGGCCTCACCTATGGCGACACCGCCTACGACGACATGATCGTCAGGGTGACCATGGCCGACCACCGCATCTCCTTCAAGGGGAGGATGAACTTCGATCTCGAAGGCTCCTACGATCTCAGGGACCGGGGCTTCACCGCGGCCGCCCTGTTCGACAGGACCGACCTCACGCCCTACCTTGCCGCGGCCGGCAGGAAAAGCCTCGGCGGCGCCGTCACGGGAACGGTCAGGGCCTCAGGGAACGCCGCCGCCCCGGCCCGGTCCGACCTGCGCCTCAGCCTGGGGCAGCTGGAGCTTTTCAGCGAAGGCCGGCGGCTGGTGACGTCGCGGAAATGCGAGGCCGTTCTCTCAAAAGGCATATTCACCATTCCCGGCATAAACCTTTCACTCCTTGATTCCGGGTGGATCGCCATCGGCGGCAGGGGAAACCTCTCGGGCCCCCTGGCCGTCACCTGCGACGCGCGGGTCCCCCTGGAGCTGGCGAACCGCTTCACGGACTCGCTGACCAATTTCACCGGGACCCTCTCGGTGAAAGGCGGCCTCACCGGGACCGCGCAACGGCCCCGCATGAGCGCGGTTATCGGCCTTGACAGGATCGGCTTTTTCATACCGGCCATCAATAACGATATCCGGGACCTCACCGGCGGGATATCGCTCTCGCCGGACAGGGTGACCCTGGACAGGATCCGTGGGAACGTGGGCGAGGGCGTTTTTTCCATCGGCGGCTCCATGGCGGCGCGGGGCCTGAAGCTCAGCGACATCAGGGTGAACGCCGCGGCGCGGAACATACCGGTCGAAATAACGGACACGATGCGCATGACCTTTGACGCCAACGCCCGCATCACCGGCAATTCCGCCAGGACCCTCCTCAGGGGCGACGTGACGGTGCTGGAGGGGATATATTACCAGGACCTGGTCCTCCGCCCCCTTCAGGAGATCGGCGCCGTGACGGACAGACCGACGAAGGCCGCAGACGAAAAAGCGCGCCGGACCATCCTCGACTCGATCATCATCGACGCGGCGGTGAGGACCAGGAGCCCCTTCGCCGTGGAGAACAATATCGCCGGCCTGAAGATCGCCAGCGACCTGAGGATCGCAGGCACCGCGGCAACCCCGGTCCTCATCGGCAGCGCCCGGGTCGAGAGCGGCGTGATCCACTACCTCGGGAGGGACTTCGACATTGTGAAGGGAAAGATCGATTTCATCAATCCCTACCGGATCGAGCCGCTGATCAGCATCAGCAGCAACGCCCGGATACAGAAATGGCTTGTCTCCATCGCCGTGTCCGGGACCCCGTCGACGCTCCGGTACGACCTGTCCTCGAGCCCGGTCCTGGACAGCAACAACATCCTTTCCCTGGTCATGCTCGGGAAAACGACCGGCGGCGCCATGACCTATTCCGCCAGCGACCTCCTGGGGCAGCTGATCGCCTTCAATTACGGGGGGCAGATAAAAAAATCGACCGGCATCGACACCCTCGAGGTGAAGGCCCCGGATCCGAAGACCGGCAAGGGGCAATCGGTGACCATCGGCAAATACCTTGACCGGCGCTTCAGCGTGTACTACACCGTCGGCAAGGACAGCAAGGATATCCGCACCGCCTCCACCGTGAAATACAGGCTGAACGACAGCGTCCTCCTTGACCTCAAGTACGACTCGAAGGGCGAGGTCGGAATCGACATGCAGTACAACAAGGAATTCCGCTGACACGCCATGAGACCCTTTACCGAGAGATCGACAGGAGCGAGGACCGCCGCCCTGGTCTTGGCCGCGGCGATGGCCCTGCTCTCCGCCGCGCCGGCCCGGGCCATGCCGGCGAAGGACGTCCCCTCCGCACGGTATAACGGCGCCGCCGTCGGTTCCATCACCGTGCGGTTTCATGATTTCAACGATCGGGAGAATATCAACGAATGGACGGACACGGCGCGGAAGGCGCTCCAGCTCCGCGAGGGCGATCCTTTTTCCGCCGCCCTGCTGGAGGATTCGAAAAAGTCCCTGGCCATGCTGAAGAGATTCTCGTCCATACAGACCGACATCCGCCTAGACGGCGGGAAGGTGGCCCTGGACTTCAGCCTGACGCCGTACCGCTTCATACGGAATATCGTCATCCGCGGAAACGGAGCGGTCCTGGAAAGCGAGATCTCCTCCACCATGACGATCCACGCCGGCGAGGCCTTTCAGCCGGAGCGCCTGCCGGAGCAGGAAAGGCTGGTCCGGGAGAAATTCATCGCCGAGGGATTCATCGACCCGGCCGTGACCGCCCGGGCGAAAAGGAGCGGCAGGGACGGCAACTACACGGTCTATGTCACGATACGGCCCGGCGCGTATTATTCCTACGGCGACATCACCGTGGAGGGGAACCGCGCCTATCCGGACGCCGCCATCCGGCTGCGGCTCTTTTCAGAAACCTTCCGCTTCATCGAATCTGAATTCAGGAACAACATCTCCCTCCTGCGAAAGCAGTACTGGAACCAGGGCTACCCCGAGGCCGAGATCCGGTACACGATAAACAGGGACCGGGCCGCCGGCCTTGCCGATATCGACATCACGATCAGCGAGGGCCGGAAATACAGGGTCCGCTTTACCGGGAACAGGCGCTTCCGGGACATCACCCTCAGGAAAAGCCTCGCCTTTGCCGAGCGGGGGAACAGGAACGACGCCGGCGCGAGAAAGAGCGCCCGGAACATCGCGGACCTCTACAAATCGAAGGGCTATCCCGGCGCGCAGGTCAAGGTGGAGACGCGGGAGGCCGTGGAGCGGGGAAACAGGCGCACGATCGTCACCTTCGTCATCGACGAGGGCCGCCGCGTCGACGTGGAGGAGCTGCGGATCACGGGAAACGCCTCCTTCGGCGAAAAGCGGATACTGAAGCTGATGCGCACCGCCGCGTCGGGACGGATCATAAAAAAAATATTCAATCCCGACCTGCTGAACAACGACATCCTCATGATAGAATCGTTTTACATAAAGAACGGATTCCGGGAGGCGGCGGTCACTCCCCGCGTCACGATGAGCCGCGACAGGACCAAGGCGCGGATACTGATCGCCATTGCCGAGGGACCGCGCACCCTTGTCACGGCAATCGGGTTCAGGGGAAACCATGTCATCGACGACAAAGACCTCCGGGCGAAAATCGACCTTGCCCCCGGCGCCCCCTTCCAGGAGGCGGCGGTCAAAAGCGCGGAAAACCGGATCGCCATGGCGGTGTCCGCCCTCGGCTATCCCTACGTCACCGTCAGGGGGACTGCTTCCATAAGCGCGGACCGCGCCGGCGCGGCGCTCCTCTTCACCATCGACGAGGGTAAGCAGGTCAGGCTGGGGAACGTGTTCTTTTCCGGCAACCTCCGCACCATGACGTCCTACCTGAAAAAACAGATATCCAACAGGCCCGGCGATCCCCTGTCGGTGTCCCGGATGCTGGAGGAGTACAAGAACATCAGCGACATGGAAATCTTCCAGTGGGTGAACATGGCGACCTCCGGCCTGGAGGAAAAGAAGGAACGGGCAGACCTGTACATCGACGTGCTGGAAAGAAAACCGTACGTATTCAACATCGGCGGCGGCTACAATTCGGAGAAGGGGTTCTTCGCCAATACCGGCCTGGAGGACAAAAACTTCCTGGGCAGATACAAGTCGCTGTGGGCCAGGGGCGAAGCGAGCGAGACCGGCTACAGCGCGGCCGCGGGATTGACGGAGCCGCGCCTCATCGGCCCCCGGGCCTCGGCTACCTTGAGCTTTTCCATAGAAAAGCTTAAGGAATTCAACCAGACCTTCGGCACCATCGTGTACGGCCCGACCCTGTCGATGAAATCGTTCTGGTTCGATGGCCTCGCCGCAGGCCTGGGCGTCAGCTACCAGCAGAGGAAAATGATCGGCTACCTGTCCATGGGAGACCTGGGCGATGTCGACAAGACCGGCACGTACCATCTCAGGCGGATACTCCTCTTCTCGGCCGCCCTCACCTACGACCGCAGGGATTCCTTCATCCGGCCCCGGAAAGGCTTCATCGCGGCCTTCTCCGCCGACGTATCGGTGGATCTCACCAGGCCGAAGTGGCGGCTCCTGGCCGCGGATTACTCCGACAATTTCATCAAGTATCACGGGAGCCTCAAGGGCTATATCACGCCGCTGCCGCGCCTCACCTTCGCGGCCCAGGCGGCGATCGGCTACATCCAGCCCTACACGTTTTTCAAGGGCGTCATCAGCGACCAGCTGTTCTACCTCGGCGGGATCGGGGACGTCCGGGGTTTCAGGGAGAACATGCTGAAGCGCGACCTCTTCAACAAGGCGGCCGGGGGCCGCGCGTCCTTCGCGGCGAGCGTCGAGGCCCGCATCGACCTGGGATACAACTTCGAGCTGACCGGCTTCTTCGACGCCGGCAGGATAGACAACACCTTCCACCGCTTTTTCAGAATGCGCATGTCCGCCGGCGCGGGCCTGCGCTACGTCACCCCCGTGGGACCCATCGGCCTCCTCTACGGCTTCAAGATCAACCGGCAGAGGGGCGATGACCTGGGGATGCTCCACCTGTCGATCGGATACACCTTTTAACGCGGTCCGGGCTCAGGGCCGCTACTTGAGGGACTTGATTTTCTCGCCGGTGAACTCGTTAATGGAAACGCCCAGGCGCATGCGGTTGAGCTTGAGCTGCAGCAGGGCGCGGTCGAAATCGTCCCGCGCGTTCTGGAGATTGGTGAGCGAGGTCAGCACGTCCAGGATCGTCACCTGGTTCAGCCGGTATTCATTCGACACGACCTGGTAGCTCTGCTCGGCCGACGCCAGCGCCTTGCGGTACGCCTCGAGCTCGACCTTCGAGCTTTCCCAGTTCTGGAACGAATCGACGATATCCTGCCTGGCGAAACGGACCGCCTGCGATAATGCCAGGTCGGCCTGGCGCTTCCTGGAATTGGCCTCCCGGACCCTGGCGAAGGTGATGTCGCCGCCGAAGATCGGCAGCTCCGCGCCGAGTGAAAAATAGTAATCGCGGGTCCTGGTCGGGTTCCCGTTGTTCAGACGCGCCCCGAGCAGCGAAGACGCCGGATTGGACGAAAGGGCCAGCTGCGTCAGCTGCCTGGTCTTATCGGTCTTGTAAAGAGAATCCTGCCAGAGGTAGTAGCTTCCTTCAAGATACGCGGAGGGGAGATGGGCCCCGTACGCGGCGAGGACGCCGGCCTTCGCGTATTCCCTCTGCTCCCGGGCGGCCTTCACGTCCCAGCGGGCCTCCGCGAGGGCCGTGACATCCCCGGGCGTGTACGGCGGGTCGTTCAGCTTGACCGAATCAGAAAGGGAAAACTCGGTCTCAATGCCGGTCAGGGCGGCCAGGACCAGCCTCGCGTGATCAAGGCCGGTGCTCAGGGACTTGATGCGCGCCTGGAGGGTGTATATCTGCCCGTTTGTCCTTAACAGGTCGCTCTGCCTGCTCCGGCCGATATCGACGCGGCGCCTGATCTCGCCGACCGTTTTCATGGACAGTTTGAGGAGCTCCTCGTTGTTTTTCAGGTCGCGCTCGAGAAGGAGGACCGAGTAATAGGCCGTTCCGACGTCCATCAGCAGCTGGCCCGCGCCGTTATGGAGCTGGTACTCCCTGATCTTCCTGTCGGACCACGCCGATTTGATCAGGGAAGCTTCCTTGAGGCCGGTGATGATGGGCTGGCGCAGGTAGAGGCTTACGGCCGACCGCGCCAGGTTTATATGCCTGGTGTCCGGATCGGGGAAGACCTTGTTCGCCCTGAGCGAAAAATAGGGGAGCCATGCCTCGATGGCCTGGAGCTTCCGCTCCTGCGCCTGGATCGCGCTCTCCCCCTCGATGGCCAGGCGCTCGGTCTTGAGCACCGCCAGGGCGAAGGCGTCGAAGAGGGTGATCTCCTTTTTTCCCGACGCCGCCCTGACGTCCTCGTCGGTGACGCCGGTGGCGGCGCGGAGCATTTTTTTCACGTCGCTGTCGATGGCATGAAGAGAAACGGTAAACAGCGCAGCGGCAAGAAATCCCAGTAGCGGGGCACAAAAAAGGCGGATCCTGTGGCCTTTTTGGGTAGTACGATATGTCATTCGAAAAAGCTTCATTGGTGTAAAATCATCCCATTAAATATTCAGGGAACAATCGTGGCTAATAATATAAAAATATCAAGAATTTTAAATATTCAGGGAAAAACACGGTCAACCCTCACCCCGCCTTCGGCGCGCACTAAGCGACAGGATGTCGCGCATGCAGCATCGTACATGGATGTACAAGATGTTGCCTCCCATGAAGTTCGGGAAAAAGGAGAGGGCTCTTTTTAATGCACCCCCTCTCCTTTTTTCAATTTTAAATGGGAGAGGGGGCCGGGGGGTGAGGGATCATAATGATAAATTAGCTCTTACAACTTTTTTCATAAATTGCCAAGTATTGTATTTGCATCTTATGACGACCCGATCATACAATGCATCCTATGAGTAACCAAGAATAAACAATCGCCGGCAGCTGCCATGACCCTATCTGACATATCGATAAAAAACACCGTCTTCGCCTGGATCCTGATGTTCGGCCTTATCATCTTCGGCGCCATCGGCTTCAGCCGCATGGGGATCAGCCAGATGCCCGACGTGGATTTCCCGGTCATCACCGTCACCGTCACCTGGGTGGGCGCCTCCCCGGAAACCATGGAGACCTCCATAGCCGATGTGCTGGAGGATTCCGTCATGACCATCGAGGGGATCAGGAACATCAGCTCGACGTCGATGGAGGGCCTCACAAACATAACCATCGAGTTCGAGCTCTCCCGCGACGTGGACACGGCCCTGCAGGAGGTGCAGACCAAGATCCTCCAGTCCCAGCGGAACCTTCCCGCCGATATCGATCCGCCCATCGTAACCAAGTCGAACCCCGAGGACAACCCGATCATGTTCACCTCCCTGAGCGGGACGGCGTCTCCCCGGGAAAAGGTGCTCTTCCTGCGCGACCGCCTCAAGGACGCCATCACCACCATCGAGGGAGTGGGCGACGTGCGCATGGGCGGCTACGTGGACCCGAACATGCGGATATGGCTCAACACCGACAGCATGGCCCGCCAGGAAATAACCGTGGACGACATCATCGCCACCATATCAAGCCAGCACACCCTGACCCCCTCCGGGTATATAGAAAGCGGTCCCCGCGAGGCCAATGTCCGCGTCCTTTCCGAGGCGAAGACCCCGGACGAATTCAAGAGGCTCATCATTACCCGGCGCGGCGGCGAGCCGATCTGGAGGCCCATCAGGCTCGGCGACGTGGCCACCGTGGAGGAAGGGACCGCCGACGTCAGGCGGATGGCGCGCTTCAAGGGCGTGCCGGCCGTCGGCCTCGGCGTCATCAAGCAGCGGGGCTCCAATGCCGTGGCCGTGGGGCGCAAGGTGAAGGAGAAGGTGCAGTCGCTCAACGTTTCGGGGATGCTTCCGAAGAACATGAAGATGAACATCTCCTTCGACAGCACCAAGTTCATCGAGGATTCCACCAACGAGCTCATGTTCACCCTGACCCTGTCGGTGATCCTGACCTCGATCGTCTGCTGGCTCTTTCTCGGATCGTGGAGCTCCGCCTTCAACGTCATACTGGCCATACCGACATCCCTCATCGGATCGTTCATCGTGCTCTACTTTCTCGGCTTCACCCTCAACACCTTCACGCTCCTGGGGCTTTCCCTGGTCATCGGCATCGTCGTGGATGACGCCATCATGGTCATGGAAAACATCGTCCGCTACTTCGAAAGCGGCATGAGCCGCGTCAAGGCGGCCATCGTGGGCGCCCGGGAGATAACCTCCGCGGCCGTGGCCGCGTCCCTGGCCATCCTGGCCATCTTCATCCCGGTCGTGTTCATGAAGGGGATCATCGGGAAGTTCTTTTTTCAGTTCGGCGTCACCATTTCCGTGGCGGTCATACTCTCCCTCCTGGAAGCCCTGACCCTGGCTCCGATGCGCTGCTCCCAGATGCTGCAAAAGGGCGGGGAAACCAGGCTCGGGAGGGTCATGGACGGATTCATGGAATTCGTTTCCTCGAAATACCGGGGCGCCCTTGTCCGGTGCCTCGACAACCGCTGGAAGGTGCTGGGAGCCGCCGCGCTGATCTTCGCCGCCTCCATCTTCCTGCTCCCTGGCATGCGAAAAGAGTTCGTGCCATCCCAGGACCAGGGCATTTTCATCGCCACCATAAGGACGCCCCTCGGCTCGTCGCTGGAATTCACCGATTCGGTCGTCAGAAAGATCGAGGCCATGCTAAAGGAGCGGCCGGAAGTGGAAAAATACTTCGGCAACATCGGGGGCTTCCAGGGGGGGCTGGTCAACCAGGGCACGATCTTCATCACCCTGAAGGACTACAAGGAGCGCCCCGTCGCCGCCCCGTTCAAGAAGCGTCCCACCCAGCAGGAATTCATGGGTTTCATAAGGGAAAAAATCAGGAAGATCCCGGGCATATATACCGCGAACATGATGGACCTGTCCCAGGCCGGCTTTACCGCCAAGCGCGGCTTTCCGATCCAGTTCTCCGTCCAGGGCCCGAACTGGGAAAAGCTCGGCGGGTACAGCCAGAAGATGATGGAGCGGCTGGAAAAATCGGGGCTGGTCACCGACGTCGACACCGATTACCAGCTCGGCATGCCGGAGGTGCGGGTGACGCCGGACCGGGAGCGGGCCAGGGACCGCGGCGTGACTATCACGAACATCGCCAACACCATCAGCGCCTCGGTGGGGAGCCTCCGCGTCGCGAAGTACACCGGCGAGTCCGGACGGCGCGACGACGTGCGCATCAAGCTCCTGGACCGGTATAACCGCGCGCCCACCGACATCAGCCGCATCAAGGTGCGGAACATCCACGGCGAGATGGTCCCCCTCTCCAGCGTCGTCGATATCGCGGAAAAACCCTCGTACCTGACCATCACCCGGTACAACCGGGAGCGCGCCATCAACATATTCGCCAACATCGGTCCGGGGAAATCCCAGTCCGACATACTGGCCTTCATAGAGAAAACGGCGAAGCAGGTCCTCCCCCAGGAATACCACATCACCTTTTCAGGAAGCTCCGAGACCTTCAAGGAATCCTTCGAGAGCCTGATCTTCGCGCTTATCCTGGGGATCGTGGTGGCCTACATGATCCTCGGGTCGCAGTACAACAGCTTTCTGCACCCGATCATCATCCTTCTCGCGCTGCCCTTCAGCGCCAGCGGCGCCTTCATCGCCATGAGGATGACCGGCATATCCCTGAACATCTACAGCATGATCGGCCTGCTCCTCCTGATGGGGATCGTGAAGAAGAACTCCATCATGCTGGTCGATTTCACCAATCACCGCCGCGTCGCCGGCATGGACGTCCATGAGGCCCTCCTTGACGCCTGCCCGGTGCGGCTACGGCCGATTTTAATGACCTCGCTGGCGACCATCGCCGCAGCCATACCGCCGGCCCTCTCCCTCGGCCCCGGGGCGGAAACGACCCGTCCCATGGGCGTCGTGGTCATCGGCGGCGTGTTCCTGTCGACGCTCCTCACCCTCTTCGTGGTCCCCTGCGCCTACAGCCTCATGAGCCGCCTTGAAAGCACACGGCACCAGAAGGAGCTCCACGAGGCCCTTGATTCCCTCGGGGAGATCAAGAATTAATCCGTAAAGTGCCGCGCCTGGACCGCTGTCGTGACCGCCTCTTCGCTCATGAGCCTGGTCCGCAGCCCCTCGATCCTGGGCAGCTCGTATTCAAAGAAGTACTTCATGGCGAGCATCTTCCCTTCCAGGAAATCCCGGTCCGCTTCCGCGGCGTTGGCAAGGGCCTTTTCGGCCGCCATCCCCTGGAGTAGCCACTGCCAGGCGATGCAGATGATCCCGGACATCTCCAGGTAGAGGGTCGCGTCCGCAAGGAACCGCTCGATCTCGCCCTTGACGGCGATGCCGACAAGGGCGCCCGTTACGGCTTTAAGGATATCCACCGCTCCCTTCAGCTTTTCCGCGCAGGGGCCAAGGCCCCTCACGGACCGGGCGGCCTCGATCGCCTTTGCCACCTCTTCCAGGTAGATCGCGGCGGCCTTCCCCTTGTGCATGGTGACCTTCCTGCCGAGGAGGTCCATGCCCTGTATGCCGGTGGTCCCTTCATGGATCGGATGAATGCGGATGTCCCGCATGTACTGCTCCACCGGGAACTCGTCGCTGTAGCCGTAGCCGCCCAGGCACTGGATGGCAAGGCTGGTTGAAATGATGCCCATCTCCGACGGATAGGTCTTGACGATGGGTGTCAGAAAATCGAGGAGCAGCTCATTGCGCTCCTTTTCCTCGCCGCTTCCGGCCTGCGCCAGGTCGACGAGCTTGCCGGCGTACACGATGAGGGAGAGCGACCCTTCCACGATGGCCCGCTGCTGGAGCAGCATCCGCTTCACGTCGGCGTGCTCGATGATGGGAACCTGCGGCTTCGCCGGGTCCTTCTCGCTGATGCTCCTCCCCTGGAGCCGCTCCCGCGCGTATTCGAGGGACGCGTGGTAGGCGGCCGAGGCGATACCCGTGGCCCCCAGCCCCACGTTGATCCGGGCCTCGTTCATCATCTGGAACATGTAGGAAAGGCCTTTGTTGGCCTCCCCGACCAGCCATCCGCGGCAGTCGTCGCTCTCACCCATGCTGAGCTGGGCGATGGGCGCGCCCCGGTAGCCCATCTTGTGGTAGCACCCGGCGCAGCTCACGTCGTTGGGTTCTAGCTTCCCCGGCGCGGCGAAACGGTACTTGGGAACGACGAAGAGGGAAAGCCCCTTGACGCCTGCCGGGGCGCCCTTGACGCGGGCCAGCATCAGGTGCACGATATTCTCCGCGACATCGTTGTCGCCCGATGAAATGAAGGTCTTCTGCCCCCTGATCAGGTAGTAACCCCTGTCCGTCGGCTCTGCCGACGTGCGCACGTCGCTCAGGGAGCTCCCCGCCTCCGGCTCGGTGAGGGCCATGGTGCCCTGCCACTTCCCCTCGGTCATAGGCGAGACATAGGCTTTCCGCAGCTCCTCCGACCCGAAGGAGAGGATGAGGTTCACCGCCCCCGTGGTGAGGCCGGGATACACGCTCAAAGAATAGTTGGCCGCCGCGAATATGAACTGGCACGCGTTGAACACCGACACCGGCATCTGCTGGCCTCCACTCTCGTAGGGAAAGATGGCGCTGATCCATCCTCCCTCCCCGGCCATGGCCGTGAACTCCTTCACTTTCGGATGGACCCTGATGGTGCCGTCGACATACTTCGGCGGGTTCTTATCCATCTCGGAAAAGAGCGGGAACATGTGCCCGGAGGCGATCTTCATCGCCGTGCCGATGATCATGTCCACGCTCTCCCTGGTGTATTCGCCGAAGCGCTCCAGCCCAAGCAGGGATTCGATATCATGGACGTTAAACAGGGTGAATGCTAGATTTCGCTCGCTGAAAAATCGTTCTGCCATATTTAATTCCTCCGATAATCTGATTACGTCATTGCAAGGTTCACATGCTATTTTGACAGCGCCGCCATGGTCGCTTCGATCATGTCTTCCCGGAAGGCATCCGCATCGGCATCATCGATATAGAAGTGCTTGAAATGCCGGTATCCCTCGTACATCGAGATGATGATATCCGCCGCGCGGCCCGGGTCCCTGAGGGGAATGGCCCCGTCGTCGTTGATCTTGCCAAGCTCATCGATGATGAGTTTTTTCAGGATGGCGTACATCTCCTTCAGCCGGGCGCGGATGCGCGGCTCCCGGCCGCTCATGGAGAGGATGGCGAAGTCGCCGCTGATGTCCGACATGCCGTACCAGGCCTCGCTGAAGAATATCTCCACGAGGTTGCGCAGTCGCCTGCCGGGGTCGCCCGATTGGACGATCAACTCCCGGTAGATCTCGCCGGACCTGCGGATGATGTAATCCACCAGTGCGATGATCAGGTTTTCCTTGTTCCGGAAGTAATGGATGATCAGGCTGGGATGTATGTCCATCCGCTTCGCCACCTTGCCGATGGACGCGCCTTCGATACCCTCTTCGAGGATGACCTGGTAGAAATTCTTTACGATATCCGGCTTTCGTACGTCGGCGTTCTGTCTTTTTTTTATCCCTTGCATTTATCATTCCATGATGATTGCGATCATATCGACACGCCTGCCTCGTCGCCCTCGTGGACCGCCTCGATGAGCCGGCGGGGCTTGATGACATCGCCCGCCTCGGCGAAGGGAATGCCGAGCTTTTTCAGGGACTCCGCCAGGCCGCGCTCCGGCGCGGACCCGAAGGCCTTTATGATCATGGCCGCGGGCCCGACCCGCAGCTCCTTTCCGTCCTGCTCGACCGTGACGGTGTCCTGTTCAATGGCGGTGATTCTGCTGTTCAGCATCAGGGTCCCGCCGCTCTTTTTGAGGCGCCGGTGGAGCCAGTAGCCATGGGCAGGGAAGGAGCTCACCGGCGGGAACTTCGCCATCTCCACCACGGTGACCGCGGCGCCCCGGTCGATGCAGAAATCGGCGGTCTCCATGCCCACGTAGCCGCCGCCCAGGATCACGACGGGGCCTTTCACCGCAGCCTTTCCGGTGAGAACGTCCCGCGCCTCGAAAACAGTGCTGCCATCGATGCCTTTGATGGGAGGCGTGACCGGCGCCGCTCCGGCCGCGAGGATCACCGCGTCCGGCCTGTTGTCCGCGAGCATCGCTTCGGTTACCACGGCAGACTTTTTCACGGCGACGCCCAGGTCCTTCAGCCGGCGGGCGATCCATTCCACCCACCGGTAGAATCCTTCCTTGTGGGGCGGCTTGCTCGCGGACAGAAGCTGGCCTCCGCACAGGGCCTCGCGCTCAAAGAGCGACACGGCATGGCCCCGCAGGGCCGCGGCCAGGGCCGCCGAAAGGCCCGCCGGCCCGCCTCCGATGATCCACACCTTTTTCCGGGCATCGCTTTTTTTGTAGCGGTCCTCGTGCTCCCTGCCGCACTCGGGGTTGATGGAGCAGGTGGTTGGCTTGAACTCGAAGCTGAGGCGCTCGATGCACCCCTGGTTGCACCCGAGGCACCGGCGCACGTCGTCCCATCTGCCCTCCCTTGCCTTGACCAGGACCTCCGGATCGGCCAGGAGCTGGCGCCCCATGGCCACCAGGTCCGCGTCGCCCCGGGCGATGGCCTCGTCGGCCATGCGGGGATCTATGATCCTTCCCACGCCGATAACGGGGACCTTCACGACCTCCTTGATCTCCCGGGCCCGGAAGAGGTTGAATCCCTCCGGTGTGTCCGACGCGGCTATGGTGAGGAGGCCCGGCGTGGTGTAGACCCCGACCGATACGTGGATCGCGCTCGCCCCGGCGTTAACAAGGCGCGGGGCGAGCCACTTCGTGAACTCCAGCTCGAAGCCGCCCTTGATGCACTCCTCGGCCGAGAGCCTGGCGATGATCGGGAAATCGGGGCCGACCTTTTCCCGGGCCGCCTTCAGTATCTCCAGGTAAAACCGGGCGCGGTTCTCGTCGCTGCCGCCATACTCATCGGTCCTCCTGTTGGAAAAGGGGGAAATGAACTGGTGCACCAGGTAGCCATGGGCGCCGTGGATCTCCACCGCGTCCATACCCGCGCTCTTCGCCCGCAGCGCTCCCATGGCATAGGCGTTCACAATCTCCCTGATGCGGTCAATGGACATTGCCTCGGTCGGCTGGTTGTAGATGAGGCTCGGCAGCTCCGATGGCGCCTCCGGCTTTGCCCCTGTCACCGCTTCAATGGTCTCGCGGCCGGCGTGATGGAGCTGTAGGGCGATCTTCGATCCGTGCCGGTGGGCGGCATCGGCCAGGCGCGACAGGCCGGGGATAAAGGAATCGTTCCATACCCCTATCTCGCGGCCCATGTTCTTTCCCCGGGGATCGATGGCGCACTCCTCAGTGACGATAAGGCCCACACCGCCCCTGGCCCTTCGTTCAAGGTAGGCGACAAGCTGGTCTGTTACCGTGCCATCCTTTCCACCGTAGCCGGTACCCATGGCGGGCATGACAACGCGGTTTGCCAGTTTGAGATTATTGATGCTATAAGAGCTGAAGAGATGGGGCAGTTCATTCATGGTTTTTACTCGCAGGAATAATATTTGATTCTCTTAAGGATTAAGGGGCAAAGCCCCTTATACGCCCACTGGGCGACCCTGAGTTATCCTTTATTATGAAGTTAAGACTACATAATTAACTGAACATTCATTTAATTACCAAGGGATTGTCAAGCAGATTTAGATAGGGTCAGAGCAAAATTATTTTTTACCGATAACTATCGGTAAATGATATTGATTATTATGCAAATTAAACTGGCTATAAAAAAATAGAGTCACATTAGAGGCGCGTCACTCTCCGGCAGCAGGCGCCGGTCCAGCAGGTCTGTGGGGACGCCTGTTTCTCCTGCGCTTGCCGCTTTTGCCGCCCTGGCGGCCCGGCACTCCTTCGGGCCGCTGCCGGTTCGGCTCAGGCCGCTGCTCGCCGCCCTGGTGCTGGTGCCGGGCGCCCTCGTGGGAAGCAGAATGCACCCCCCGCTCTTTCCAGTACTTCAGCTCCTCCTGGTATTTCCCCGACGCTTCCGCGAAAATCTCGAAGAACATGAGCGAATTGGCGAAATGGGCGTTACGCACGAAGCGCTTTTCAAAGCCCTTCCCCTTGGGACCGCTCACGGTACGGGTGAAGCTCGACTGGCGGGCAATCAGGTTCGTAATGGCGTCCCACTCGCGGCGCGGGATCTTGAGGCGCGTCACCACCTCGTTGAAACGCTGATGCATCATGGAAAAAACGTCCTGGAATCCGCGCTTCTCCCCCATGGCCTCATCGAAAAGATCATAGAAGAGCGCGGCCAGGAGCACTGCCGGCGGGATCTCCTCGCCGGCGGCGCGGCGGCGGTCCACCGCCGCCAGGCGCGGCAGCAGGACCGCGTGCCGCTCCGGCGAGAGTTCCGGCAGCCAGTGCTGGAGTATCCGGAAGTTCTTCAGGTTCTCCATGGTTCCGGCCGATGCGCCGCTCCGGAGTATCTTGTACAGCTCCTCCAGCATGCGGTGGGCGTTAGCCTGGGTGATCATGTGCGCGCTGCCTATGGCCGCCTTGAAGTCGCGGCGGGACAGGGTGAAGCCTAGCTGCGCGCAGAAGCGGGCGGCCCGGATTATGCGCACCGGGTCTTCGGCGAAACGCTTGGCCGGGTCCCCGATGGACCGGATCGTCTTTTTCTTCAGATCTTCGAGGCCGCCGCCGTAGTCGTGGATGGAGCCGTCGGTGCTGTCATAGTAAAGGCCGTTCACGGTGAAGTCGCGGCGAAGTGCGTCCTCAGCGATGGTGCCGTACTGGTTATTGGCGGCGAAGCGCCCCTCGCCTACGACCTCGTCCGGGTCAACGGCCGCCCGGAAGGTGGCCACCTCCACGAAGCGGTCGTGGCTGATGTACACATGGGCCAGGCGGAATCGCCTCCCGATGAGGAAGCAGCGCCGGAACAGGCGCTTGATCTGCTGGGGACGGGCGTTGGTGACGATGTCGAAATCCTTCGGCTTTTTGTCGAGAAGAAGGTCGCGGACGCATCCGCCCACCAGGAAGGCATCGTAGCCGTTGCCCTTCAGGCGCTGCATGATGTCAAGGACGTTCCGCTCGATGTGCTTCCGGGACATGGAGTGACGGGTCTGGGGCACTATTATGGGATACTTTTTTCTGAATAGAGCAGGCAATAGTTTCATATATGGTCAAATCGCGATTTTTTCACACATTACAATTTCCGCTTTTATTTGTCAATAAACGTTTGATATAAATGTGTATCACATCTTCCCCTCAACACGGCTCACTTCGACAAAGCTCAGTGCAAGCGGGACAAGCCGGCGCGCCCTCTCCCATTAAGCCAGGGAAAAAAGAGAGGGTTCCTTTCCTAAATCCCCTTCTCCTTTTTCCAATTTTCAATGGGAGAAGGCAAACGCCTTCGCCACATCCTGTGGCTGCGTTTGCATCAACCTCATCCTGAGAACGCGGGCCGGGGATGAGGGGTCAAAAGTATTCAAAACATGGGCATTATCTATCAAATAATTGAAAATTCAAAAGTATACTTGACGTATTTCAAAATCAGATAATCCTTCCGCTATGTCCCTCACGTCCTCATTGAAGCGGAAAGCCGCGGCTTTGAAAAAGGAGCTATCAGCCATCTATTACGCCTATCAGCATCCCCGGACAGGCCTGGCGCCGCGCCTCATCATTCTTTTCACCCTCGGGTACGCCATGAGCCCGGTGGACCTGGTACCGGATTTCATTCCCGTCATCGGATACCTGGACGACCTCATTATCATTCCGCTCCTCATTGCCCTGTCGGTGCGGCTCATCCCGGCCGATGTTATGGAGGAATGCCGCCGGAAGGCCGGGGAGCGCCCCGTCACTCTGAAAAAGAACTGGAAGTTCGCGGCAGTGATCATCCTACTCTGGATAATCATCATTCTCATCATTGCCCGCAAAGTAACAGGAATAGTCTTATCCTGACACAATATCCGGCAGCACGCTACGGGGGCATCGTGTCGCATAAGGTTTTGCGCGAGCTGCGATCAATCCGCAGCTCCATATTCACTTATTATTAACAGAATCTTTATAATTTCTTAACAATTTTTTAGAATTAGTATATTATTCAGAATACATGAATTCTTTGAAATCGATGATCATCAATCCCAATACTGCATCAATACCCAGGATTACGCAATGGATATTTATATAATATTTTTAATATTTCTCGCCCTCGCCTTTGATTTCATCAATGGATTCCATGATTCAGCCAACTCCATCGCCACCGTCGTGTCGACACGGGTTCTCTCTCCCCGGTACGCCGTGATGTGGGCAGCCTTCTTCAACTTCATTGCCTTCCTCTTTTTCGGCCTCCACGTGGCCGGCACCATCGGCAAGGGCATCATCGACATCAACATCATGGACAATGAGATCATACTGGCCACCCTGGCAGGCGCCATCACCTGGGACCTCATAACCTGGTATTTCGGGCTTCCCACCAGTTCCTCCCACGCCCTCATGGGGGGCCTTATCGGCGCAGCCCTGGTAAAGGCCGGCACCACCGCCCTTGTATGGAAGGGAATTGTCAAGACCGTGATTTTCATCTTCGTTTCGCCGATCCTCGGACTGACCCTCGGTCTGCTGATCGGTACCATCGTATACCGCGTCTTCTGGAACAAGGCCCCGGGCCAGGTGGACCACCTCTTCAGGAAGGGCCAGCTCCTATCGGCCGCGCTCTACAGCCTGGGCCACGGCGGCAACGACGCGCAGAAGACCATGGGTATCATTGCCGGCCTCCTCTTCAGCTCCGGCTTTCTCAAGGGTGAGTTTCACATTCCCCTCTGGGTGGTCCTTTCCTGCCACGGCGCCATCGCCCTGGGCACCATGTTCGGCGGATGGAGGATCGTGAAGACCATGGGGCAGCGCGTGGCCAAGCTCAAGCCGGTGGACGGCTTCTGCGCGGAGACGAGCGCTGCCGGCACCCTTTTCCTCGCGTCCTTTCTCGGCATCCCGGTGAGCACCACCCACACCATAACCGGCGCCATCATGGGGGTCGGCTCCCTGAAGCGCCTGACCGCGGTGCGGTGGGGCGTGGCCGGCCAGATCGTGTGGGCCTGGATAATGACCATACCGGCGGCAGCCGTTATTTCCGCCCTTGTCTATTATGCATGCGGCATACTGTTCTGACAGTCTCTTACTCCCGGTACAACTCATCAGCCCATAGGCGCAGCAAGGATCACCGGCCATCCCTCGCCGTCACCCCGCCAGCCGCCTTGATCCGGCAGGATAGTAATTAAAATGTAACCTTTGCTCCGACGGCGGCACACAATCATTATTGACAGATTTTTTGATTCAATTCATACTTGGTTTTAATCAAGAAACATATTGCATAACGCATTGATCGAGGTTGTTAGGAAATGAGACACACCCCTGTAATCATATTCATTGTGCTTGCCCTGTCCCTGTCCTCCTGCGCGTCTCTCACCAGGCCGGCGGCCGTTGTGGGAAGCGAGGACGCGGCCATCGCCAGGCTGGGAGACGACATCCGTTTTCACAAGGTGCTCCTGGCGCGCAAAAGGATCGGCGTATTCTATTTCACCACCCTGGACTGGCGTATCGTTGACGCGGGCAGGCGCCTGTCCGGGAAGCTGACCGATTACCTTGCCGCCAAGGGAGGCCTTACCCTGGTTCCGCTGGCCAGGCTGGACGCGATGATGAAAAACAGCGCAATTGAGCATGCCACCATGTACGATATCGACGCTGTCCGCAAGAGCGGGGGAGGCCTCCCGATCGACGCCATCATCTACGGCACCATCGTCCATGACGCGGCCATGGTGACCATCGAAACAAGGGTGATCGACGTGGCAACGGGGCGCCAGATCCTGGTGAACGCGGTGCGCATGCCGGCATCCGGGGAAATGGCTCTCAACGACAAGGCGGAGCTGCTGCAGCTCTACAGGAAATCGCCGGAGTCGGTCACTGCCATGAACAAGTCATACTATATGCTCTACTGGATGAAGATCAACCAGCCCCTGGTGTACCTCCTTGTAACGTTAAACAAAAAGGAAATGGAACCATTGAAGAAAACCCATGTCATCCTTTCCGGAAAGCTCGATAAGCGGTATGAACGTTATCGTCAGGACCGCCCCGACGTCATCAGGAAGATCAACACCCTGAAGGCAGGCGTTTCCCTGATGGAGCGCTATGACCAGCAGAGATTCGACGATATTTCAAAATGGAAGAAGGAGCTCCTCGCAAGGATGAAGTAGGATCCTCTAACAATCCGATGAATTGACGCGGGGATAAAAATTAATTTTTTCAAACACTGTTGATCCGCACTGCGGACCAACCTTACCGATTCAGGATAGCGTCTATCCTCTCCGAAAGCTTCCTCACCGCCTCGGCCTCGGCGCTCATCTCCGACGCGCCGGTGACGCAGTCGACTCCCATGACACTGTAAGGATTTTTCGGCTTCCCGGCCGTGAAGAAGAGCACGATCTTCTTCTTTTCCTCGGGCTCCTTCACCCTGCCGATGAACCACCGCGTCCGGGCGTTGAACATCTGCCACGCCAGGAGCGCGTCCACGATCACAAGGGCGTCGTATTTTTTGTATTCCACCGAATCGATCTTTTCTATGGGCACCATGGAAACGCGGCAGCTTTCCCTGTAGCGCTCCTCCAGGCCCCTGGCGACCCGGTCCTTGTATTCGCTCGACAGGGTCGCTATCATGATCTTCTTCTTCGCGTCGGCCGGGCCGACCTCCCGTATCCCTTTGCCGCAGTATGCCAGGACCATGATCGGGAGCATTATCACGGCCAGTTGGCGTATCCGTCTCATCTGGACCTTCCTCTATTTTTTATCAGGCTTCTTTTTATCGGCCTTCGGCTCTTCGGTCATCGATCCGAAACGATCGAAATAGCGGTAACCGCCGCCCCAGTTGATGAAGCGGGTGTAGCCGGCCTTCTCAAGCTTCTTGAGAACCATCTGGGCCCTGCCGCCGGTTTCGCAGTACATGATGATATTCTGCGTTTTGGGGATTTCGTTGAGACGATCCATGATCTCTCCCGACGGAAAGCTCTTTGCCGTGGGAATGTGGCCTTTGCGGTAGGCCTCGGCGGGCCTCACATCAATGATCCAGATATCCTTCCTCGGCTTTTCCGTCAGCTCCTTCAGCTTCGCCGGCTCCATGTATTCTTTGAGCGCGGCCCCGTCCTTTCCGGTGTACCCCTCGGAACAGCCCGAAAGCAAGGCGGCCGCGATCATAACCGCTACTGATACGATTGTCTTTTTCATTATCGTCACTCCTCCTTAACAGTGTCATGGCGCCATCCGGTCCCGGGGCCCCGATCCTACCTGATCCACTTCAACTCTCGCTTCAGTTTCTTCTGGTCGCTGTTGAGCTGATATTTCGCCATCATGTCAAGGGCGGCGCCGGCGTGGAGCGACGCCTTTTCTTTCTGGTCCGCTTTCTTATAGGCTTTGGCCAGCAGGGCATGGATATACATCAGGTCCGCCGGAGCGGCTATGGCCGATTTCAGCCCCGCCTCAAGGGTCTCGATGGCCCTGTCATACCGCTTCGTCTCAAGGAGGGCGTGGCCCTTGATCCGGTAGAGGCTCGCGTCGTCCGGGTACACCGCCAGCCATCGGTCCATGGACGGGATGAGAGTCTCAAGCTTGTACAGGTCTTCATCAAAGCTCCAGAGCCGGTAGGCGAAGGATATCTGGAGCAGGTTGGCATTGTCCGGGCTTATCTCCCTGAGGGCCCTGTCCGGATCGACATAAAAGAGATCGGCCGAGGCGAGGAGGCCCTTTATCGCCGGGTCGTTGATGCGGGGATCGGCCTCCCGGAACACCGACACCTTCCCGGTGTTCCTGTTGTACCGTATCATGCGGGCGAAGGCCGCGTACATCGGGGCCGTGCTGAAATAGATGTCGCCTGACCCGGGCAGGAGCACCATGGACTGCACGGTCTCGTAGTTGTTGACGGTGAACTTGCCGTAGGCGTTCTTATGGGAGTAGTAATCGGTATTGCCCAGCAGCGCCGCCATGTCATCGACGCTCTTCACCTTCGGGGCCAGCTCCGTAACGCGGCATATCCTGTTCTCGTTGTAATCCCCGGCGGCCTCCTCTATCTGCTTGTAGCGGCGGTTCAGCTCGTCGTGGAGGTACCTGTTCTCCACGAAGACAAAGTTCGACGTCAGCGGATTTTTCCTTATCTCGGCCCCGGCCATCTCATAGATGGCGCCGGTCTTCTCCGAGGCGCTGCTGATGGTGAAGAACCATCCGCCGTCGCACACGTATCCTTTCAGCAGCCTGTCGACGTCGGCCAGGGTCGCCGCGTCTTCCAGCACCTCCCGGGCCTTGTACCCGACGGGTACCCCGGGGTTCTTGACCTCTTCCGTCAGGAAGCTGATGTTCAGGGTGATCGCAATCCCCGCGTCGCTCATGCCGCTCAGTGCGGGAAGATATCCCATGATGCTCAATATGGTGTACGACCGCTTGCCCAGGGGACTCATTTCCATGATAAGGGGATACCGCCCCAGGTTCGACGGCGTATAATCCAGGTTCCTGCCGTGGATCAGGTTCCCGTCATTGTTGACGATGACGGAGCTGCACCCCAGGGCGCCCACGATATCGGCGGAGAAAATGATGCGGATGATGTAGTCATAGTCAAGGCCCGTGGCGTCAGCGAATCCCCTGAGCTCCTCCCGGTAGCGCTCCGGAATGGCCTTCCCTTTTTTCGAGGCCTGGATGTTGTACATCAGCCGCGCCAGGGGCCGGAGGATCGGGGGCACAAGGGTGAAAAAGGCGTCGATCGTCTTCTGCATTTCGCCGTAGGACCGGTGGATCTCATTCTTCAGCAGGGCCCCGTACTGGTAGCCCATTTCATAGGGCGAGCCGCTGAGCTTCACGAAGGGAATTCCCTCGCGGGTTTCCATCCTGCCCTCGCCGAAGGTCCGTATTCCCTTTTCATCGACGAGGCTCCAGCCCGGCACGCGGCCCCTGTCAGTATCTTTCGCCACCGTTTGGGAGGCGGGAGCGACAAAGAGTATTGCGGCGATAAGGATCAACGAGACTATGGCATGGCGTTTTTTCATGGGGCCTCCCTTGACTGCGACAGGTATCACCATTAAATATGGCATTGCAGGACGGCTTCGGCAAGCAAAAAATTTAGAGCAGATCGCTGGCGATCTCCGCGAGTTGGGAGCGCTCCCCCTTCTCCAGGGTCACATGGGCGTAAATCTCCTGGCCCTTCATCTTGTCGATGAGGTAGGTGAGGCCATTGGAGCGGGAGTCGAGGTAGGGCGTGTCGATCTGGTAGGGGTCGCCGGTGAACACGATCTTGGTGCCCTCGCCGGCGCGGGTTATGATGGTCTTGACCTCGTGGGGCGTCAGGTTCTGGGCCTCGTCCACGATGAAGAAGACCTTGGAGAGGCTCCGGCCCCGGATGTAGGCCAGGGCCATGATGAGGAGCTTCTCGTTGTTCACCATGTCGGATATGCGGCGGTAGTCCTGGGTGTCCTCGTCGAACTGGTTCTTGATCACCGAGAGGTTGTCGAAGAGGGGCTGCATGTAGGGATCGAGCTTGCTCCTGATATCGCCGGGAAGGTAGCCGATGTCGCGGTTCGACAGGGGGATGATGGGCCTCGCCAGGAGTATCTGCTTGTAGCTGTTGCGCTTTTCCAGCGCCGCGGCCAGGGCCATCAGGGTCTTGCCGGTGCCGGACTTGCCCGCCAGGGTCACGAGCTTGATGTCGTTGTTCATGAGGGCGTCCAGGGAGAAGGTCTGCTCGGCGTTGCGGGGATGGATGCCGTAGGCCTTCTTCTTCTCGACCACGTGGAGCAGGCCCGAATGCTTCTGGTACGAGGTGAGGGCGCTCTTGGTGCCGTTCCGTATGATGAAATACTCGTTCGGCATCGGGTCCCGGCCGTTCAGGAGCTCCCCGGCGGGAATGGCCCCCTCGCGGTAGATCCGGTCCACCTGGCCCGGCTCGACGTTCTCTATCATGTTCTTCCCGGTGTAGAGCTCGCCGATATCCTTGACCTTGCCGGTCTCGTAGTCCTCCGCCTGCACACCGATGCTCTTCGCCTTCATGCGCAGGTTGATGTCCTTCGACACCAGGAAGACCCGGTCCCTGCCGTACTGCCCGGAGAGGTTGTGGGCGAGGGATAGGATGCGGTGGTCGGAGCTGTCCTCCCAGAAGATGTCCTTCAGGTCCCTCCCCATCTTGACGTTGGTCTCCACGAAGAGGAACCCGCCGGTGCCCAGGGGCACGCCGGTGCCCGGAAGGTCGTAGCCGATGATGGCGTCAAGCTCCCGGGAGAACTCCCGGGCGTTGTAATTGATGATCTCGTTGCCGCGCTTGAACTTGTCGATTTCTTCCAGGAGGGTGATGGGGATGACTACATTGTGCTCCTCAAAGGAGTAGATGCAGCGGTAATCATAGAGAACAACGTTGGTGTCGAGAACGAATATCTTGTTGGAGTTCGTGTCTAGCATACACTCTATGAGACATAATACGATATCACACAAAAATTGCAAGTGTAAAATTATTACTGATTCCGCTTTTTCACTGGCGACTGGACAGATACAACCTACCCCGCGTCATCAGGCTGGCAGCATGAAAAAGAAGAATCATTCACGGCCAATCCTCCATTTAAAACAGCCGGGTCTATGAGGAATACGCCGACAGAGGCCGCCTTTTTTTAACTTTTTATTGATAATCCCTTTATAATTTCTTAACAAATCTGGCTCATCTTAACAATGATGGAAACCCCAAATGTCCAATATCAATATGCGTCCGCGCCTATGACAGAAAAAAAGAAAAAAAAAGACAACAACGCCATGAGCCTCGTTGCGGAAAAAATATTCGAAAAGTTTTTCATGATAATTGGGCTGTCGTGCCTCTTTGTCCTGCTCCTCATAATGATCTTCCTCTTTTCAGAGGGACTTCCGGTGCTGAAGGACGTCGGAATCGGGGATTTTCTCTTAGGCACCCAGTGGTACCCGACCAGCGTCAATCCCCGCTTCGGCATCATGCCCCTCATCGCCGCATCGGTGGCGGTTACCCTGCTGGCCTCGGTCTTCGCGGTTCCCCTTTCCCTGGCCATCGCCGTGTACCTGTCGGAGCTGGCGTCCCCCCGGGTGCGCGAGGTCGTGAAACCAGCGGTGGAGGTCATCGCGTCCATTCCATCCGTCATCATCGGCTTCTTCGGCATGGTGGTGGTGGCGCCCTTTCTGCAGCGATATTTCCACATCGATACGGGCCTTAACCTCTTTAACGCTTCCCTGATGCTCGCCTTCATGGCGATTCCCACCATCGCGAGCATATCCGAGGACGCCATATCGTCGGTGCCGGTGTCCCTCAAGGAGGCGTCCTACGCCCTGGGAGCGAACCGCTGGGAGACGATCTTCCACATCACCGTGCCGGCGGCCCTGTCCGGGATATGGACCGCCGTCATCCTGGGCATATCCCGCGTCATCGGCGAAACCATGGTGGTGCTGATGGTCGCCGGGGGCGCGGCGGTCCTACCGGGATCCATCTTCGATCCGGTCCGGCCCCTCACATCGAACATAGCGGCCGAGATGGCCGAGGCGCCCGTGGGCGGGAGCCATTACCACGCCCTCTTCGCCATCGGCATCATGCTCTTTATAATCACGTTCATCTTCAATTTGATCGCGGATTATCTCTCCAGCAAGTACAAATTCAAGGGGAACTGAGATGTTTTCACGTCAATCCAGATCCGAAGCGATCGAAAGAACGATGTTCACAGTCATCCGGGTAATGTCCTTCATGGTGCTGGGGGCGCTCCTGTTCATGGTCGGCTACATCATCATGAAGGGCTACACCGCCATATCGTGGGAATTCATATCCGAGATGCCCATGAGCGAAATGACCCGGGGCGGAATTTTCCCGGCCATCCTCGGCACCTTGTACCTGATGATCGGCTCGGCCCTGGTGTCGATCCCCATCGGAATCATCACCGCCATCTACCTGACCGAATACGCGAAAAAGCCCGCCCTGGTGAAGATCATCCGCCTCGGCGTGAGCAACCTGGCCGGCGTGCCCTCCGTGGTATTCGGCCTCTTCGGCCTCGCCCTTTTCGTGGTCTTCCTCGACTTCGGCACCTCCATCATCGCCGGGTCCCTCACCCTGGGCGTGCTGAACCTGCCGGTGATCATCCGCTCCACCGAGGAGGCGCTCATGACGGTGCCCATGACCTACCGCGAGGCGTCCCTCTCACTGGGGGCGACGCGGCTCCAGACCATTTTCAGGATCGTGCTTCCCAACGCCCTGCCGGGCATTCTCACCGGCGTGATGCTCTCCCTGGGCCGCGCCGCCGGGGAGACGGCGCCCATCATGTTCACCGCCGCATCCTACTACGCGCCGGACCTCCCCAACAGCATTTTCAGCGAAGTGATGGCCCTCCCCTACCACATCTACGTGATGGCCACCGCCGGGACGCACATCCAGGAGACGCGGCACCTCCAGTACGGGACCGCCATCATCCTCATCGTCCTCGTGCTTCTTCTCAATTCGATCGGCCTGGTGACGCGCTACCGCTTCCGGAAGCGCCTGAAGGGATAAATCAGCGGAACCACCGGAGGGGCTCCCGCGGGTTGGACGCGAGCTCTTTGTCGAAGAGGCACTGCAGCCGCGCCGCGGCGAGGCCGAAGTCGGTCAGGATAGACCGTACCGGCGACGAATAGGAGGAGAACTTTTCCCGCCGCGCAAATTTCTTATCGAAGCCCTTGTTGAAGAGATTGAATTCCCATTCTGCGGCGTTCCTGTCCACCGCCGCCTTGGCGGCGAGGCGCCCGGAGATGATGGCGCCCACGATGCCGTAACCCCAGAAAGGCTCGATCATGCCGGATAATGTCCCGGCGAGGATCACGTCCCCGGCGAAAAGGCGCACCGCCGCCGGCACCGCCATGGTCACGGACCGCCACGGCTCGGGATAACCGGTAACGCCTATTTTCGCGAGAACGGCCCGGTAGGCGTCCAGGTCGCCGTCGGTCAATGGCTTCCGCGAGAAGAGGAGATTGTAGTCGAGGCCGTGGACCCGGGCCGTGTACCCGTAATCGGTGGAAAAGGGCCCCATGTAGATGCTGCCGGTAGCGGACCGGTCGCCGGTCTCCCGCGCCGACCAGGCCCCATAGACCGTCCGGCAGGGGACACCGAAGGCCCCGTAGCCGGCCGCGTCAAGGCCCGTGGCCACGATGGTTCCGGGCCGGCGGGATTTGAAATCGGCTTTTCCGCCGAATTCGAACTTCACTCCTTCCCTGACGGCGATGTGATACAGGAAATTGTCGATGGACGTGGGCCGGGGTCCCCGCTCGATACAGAAGGCCCTGTTGTATTTCACGTAGGAAGGAAAAGTGAGGCGCCGTGTCTTGTTGTAAAAAACCGGGTAGGGATCGCAGGGCGCGAAGGCGCCGGTAAAATCGATGCCGGTGAACCGGCACAGCTCCGGGAGCTGCGCCGGAGTGGTGTGAACAGAGGGGTGGAGCATGGGAGAGCCGCCGATCTTCTTTTGCGCGTCGGAAATCGTGACCCGGAATCCTTCCCGGGCCAGGGATATCCCCGCCGTCATGCCGGCCAGGCCCGCCCCGATTATGTGAATGTGCCTGGTTTTCTTCATAATTAAACGTAGACCCCCTGTCCCCCTGAGGGGGCATGCGTCATAATCTTTTATAGATGATTTTTACGATCAGTATACAGATATAGCTATATATAAGTTAAATATAGCTTTCAATCATTATTTTTTTACATATATTCATGTAATATTTCCTTCGTGCCCCCTCAGGGGGACAGGGGGGTCAGCAAATTTTAAAATCAATTATTTCTGATGGTAATCTACCAACGAATATACACAGAATTGATTTTTGTATATTTTTTTAATCCGACATATTAATTCAGAATTATAAACATTAATATTGACGAAATGGACCTATTAATTTATATAATTCCACGGCATCAGATAAGGGGTTCAGTATCCCCGCTAAATCATCTGTCTGATTGTTTTCGTGTTTCCCTGAATACAATTCTGCTTTCCGAAAGGAGACATCTACATGGCATTTCGTTTTATCCCGCAGGAAGTGAAGTTTTTCGACATGTTTGACCAGCAGGCGGACAAGATTTCCCTGGCTGCCAGCGCCTTCAGAGACCTGGCTGCCTCGGGTAAGTGGGATGATGAAGGCATAACGATGATGCGCGATTTCGAACATGAATGCGATTCCATCACCCACGATATTATCGACAAGCTGAACCGCACCTTCATCACCCCCTTTGACCGCGAGGATATACACTCCCTGGCTCATGAGCTGGACAACGTCGTGGACATGCTCTACACCACGTCGAAACGCCTGCGCCTGTACAAGCTTGCGGTCGTGAACAACGACCTGATCCAGTTCTCGGACCTGATCGTTCAGTCGGTATCGGCCCTCAGCCGGGGCATCAAGGCAATGCGGAACCACAAGAATCCGAAGGACATATACGACGCCTGCATAGAGGTCAACCAGATCGAGAACATGGGCGACCAGCTCAGGGACGCCATAATCCTCAAGCTCTTCGACAAGACAAAGGACCCGATAAAGATCATTAAATGGAAGGAAATATTCGAGAGCGTCGAAACTGTCCTTGATATATGCGAGGACATCGCCAACCTGATGGAATCGATACTGGTCAAGCAGGGATGACGATGGACTATTATGTTCTCTTCCTCATACTGCTGGCGCTCCTCTTCGATTTTCTCAATGGATTCCATGACGCCGCCAATTCGATAGCCACGGTCGTATCTACGCGCGTTCTTTCCCCCCGCTATGCCGTGGCGTGGGCAGCCTTTTTCAACTTCATCGCCTTTCTTTTCTTCGGCCTCCACGTGGCGGGCACCATTGGCAAGGGAATCATCGACATTTCCATAATGGACAAGGACCTTATCCTGGCCACCCTTGTGGCCGCCTGCCTCTGGGATGTCATCACCTGGTATTTCGGGCTTCCGACCAGCTCGTCCCACGCCCTTATGGGCGGGCTTATCGGGGCGGCCGTTGTCAAGGCGGGACTCAAGGGCCTCGTCTGGTCCGGCATACTCAAAACCATCGCCTTCATATTTATCTCTCCCCTGCTGGGTCTTTTTCTCGGACTGGTCTTCGGCACCATCGTATATCGCCTCTTCAGGAAAAGCGCGCCGACCCAGGTCGACAAATATTTCCGCAAGGGACAGCTCGTATCGGCGGCCCTCTACAGCCTGGGACACGGGGGCAACGACGCCCAGAAGACCATGGGTATCATAGCCGGCCTTTTGATCAGCACGGGTTCGATAACCCTCGCCCCGGGCCAGCAGATGCAGGACGCCATCCCACTCTGGGTGGTCCTTTCCTGCCAGGGAGCCATATCGATGGGCACAATGTTCGGGGGCTGGCGCATCGTAAAGACCATGGGCCAGAAAGTCGCCAAGCTGAGGCCCGTCGACGGCTTTTGCGCGGAGAGCGCCGCCGCCGCGACCCTTTACTTTTCCACGTTCCTCGGCGTGCCGGTCAGCACGACCCACACCATCACCGGATCCATCATGGGCGTCGGCGCGATGAGAAGCCTGGCAGCCGTTCGATGGGGCGTCGCCGGCCAGATCGTATGGGCCTGGATACTCACCATACCGTGCGCCGCGGTCATATCGGCCATCACCTATTTCATTGTTTCATGACGAGGCAGGGCCTCCACGCCGTTCATGGGACGCCCTGTTTTCCTGCCGGCGGGAAACGCCCGCGTTTAAATTTCTATGATGAACTTCGTCCCGGACGATGAGGATGTGACCTTGATATTCCATCCCAGTATCTCAGCCGCGTGCTTCACGATGGAAAGCCCCAGGCCCGTGCCGCCGGTGGCCCGGGACCTGCTTTTATCGACACGATAAAAACGTTCAAATATGCGGTCTATCGAGTCTTCGGGGATGCCGACTCCGGTATCAACGATCGCGACAGTCAGCCGGCTGCCGTTTTTTTCCATGTCGACGGCTATGGATCCGCCTTCCGTATTGTAATTGACGGCATTATCGATGATGTTGAAGAGAATCTCCTCGGCAAGGAACTTATTCCCCTGCACCCGGGCGTTCTGCCCGTCCGTATTGAACGTAATTGAAATGTTCTTCTTCTGGGCCTTGGGGATAAGTATATCGATGCTGCTGCGTATTATTTCGCGCACGTCGACGTACTCGGCCGCGAACTCCATCGATGTTTCAAGACGGTTTAGCTTCAATATGTCGTTTATAAGGGAGCTCTGACGATCGACGTTCGCCAGGGCCTTGTGCAGCAGCTCCTTCGCCATAACCGGATCGGACAGGTGCGGCTCCATGGTCTCAAGATATCCCTTCAGGATCGCGATGGGTGTCTTGAGCTCGTGGGACATGTTGCCCACCAGGTCGGTCTTCATCTGTTCGACCTTTTTCCTCTCGGTGGTGTCGTGGAGTACGATGAGTATGCCCCCCGCGTTTTGCTCGCCGGAAATGGGATTGATGAAGACGTCGCAGTGCCGCCCGTTCAGGAACGTTTCCTCGAACATCGCCGGCATGTTGGTCGCGTGGGCCTGCTCTATCCTGGTGTTCAATGCCCGGTTCCGTATGGCCTCGAAAAAAAGCTTCCCCACGACCGCCGATTCTATATCAAGCAGGGACTTGAAGGCGCGGTTCGCGATAAGTATGCTCTTGTCCCTGCCGACCACGGCGATGCCGTCGTTGATGCTTTCGATCGTCGTCTCCAGCTTGTTCTGCTCAAAAAGCAGCGAGTCGATCTTTTCAACGACGGTGTCGGCCAGGCGGTTGAGCGCCTTCTGGAGCGTTCCGATCTCGTCGTCGCTGTAATTGGGGATCCTCCGCCCGAATTCGCCGTTTGAAAAATCGCGGGCGAACCGCACGGTTTCGTTGATCGGCCTGGTGATCCGCCGGGAAACGATAACGACGATGATCGAGGAGAGGAAGAGGGCCGCGGCGCCGACCATGAGGATGTATCCCCTGAGCAACGCTATGCTCTCGTCGACCTCCCGCAGGGGCTTGGCGAGCCTGATGATTTCCATGTCGGACTTCTTGGCGATGTAGAGCATGTCCGTCTTCAATGTGCCGCTGTACCTGATGCTTTCGCCGGACCCGCGGGAAATGGCGTCCTTGATCTCGACGCGGTAACGGTGGTTGTCCATCTCATCCACATGGGTGTATTCCGAATCGGCGAGGACCCTGCCGGAGAAATCCACCAGCGTTATGCGCAGATTGACGATGGAAGACAGCTCCCGAACGCGAGATTCCCTGTCGGTCACGGTCCCGGCCAGGTACCGCTGCGGGGCGTTGCGGATCTCCAGCTCGATGAAGTTGATCTTCTCCGTCATTTCCCGCTTGAGGACAGAATGATGGTAGTCCCTTATATGATCTATGATGAGAAAAAGCAGCACGATGATGAGCGTCGTTATCAGGACTATATACGAAACGATGATGCGGTTCCCGATCTTTTTCTTCAGCATGGCGTTCCTTTATTTCTTAAATCCGTAGCCGACGCCGGAGAACGTCTTTATGACGTTCTTGTACGGCCCCAGCTTTTTACGGAGATTCATGACATGGACATCGATGGTCCGGTCGATGACGTACACGTCCTGGCCCTTGATGCTGTCGATGATATTGTCCCGCGTGAAGATCTTGCCGGGATTGGCCAGGAGGAGCCGGAGGATCTCGAATTCCGTTTTGGTCAGGTCGACGCCGTTCCCGTCCACGGTCAGGCTGTAATGGTCCGGATTCAGCTCAATCCCCTCGTGGACGAGGGAGCACGAGGCGGGGGCCCCGTTTTCCACCCGCGCCAGGCGCCTGAACATGGCCTTCACCCGCGACTTGAGCTCCTTAACGCTGAAGGGCTTGGTCATGTAGTCGTCCCCGCCCAGCTCGAGGCCGAGGACCCTGTCGATCTCATCGGACCGTGCGGAAAGAAAAATGATCGGGATATGCCTGTATTGCGTCGCGGCGCGGACCCTCCGGCAGAATTCGAACCCGTCGATGCCGGGCATCATGATATCAAGAATGAACAGGTCCGGGACATCGGTCTCCAGGGCCTTCAGGGCCTCCTCGGCGGAGGAGTGGCAGAAAACGTCATACCCCTCGGCGCGGAGGTTTATCTTAACGATATCCTGTATGTCCCTTTCATCGTCGATGACAAAAATTTTTTTTTGCATCATACACCCCGGCACTATTATAACGCGTCTATTTTACTCGTCGGCGTGCCTGATGTCAACCCCTTCAATATAATATATGGAGCGTTCCGCGACATTGGTGACATGGTCCCCGATACGCTCCAGCGCCTTCGACACCATGATGAGCCCCAGCGCCTGGGATATGCTGTGGGCGTTCTCCGCCATGTAGGTGAAGAGCTCACGGTACACCTGCATGTTCAGCGTGTCTATATCGCGGTCACGGGCGATGACTTCCCTCGCCTTGTCGGCATTGCGATCCGTAATGGCTGTGAAGACGTCGCGGAGCATAGCGATCGCTATCTCGGCCATGCGCGGAATGTCCACCAGGGGCTTCAGCGTCGGGCGGCCGTGGAGGCTTATGGCCTCGTTGGCGATATTGGTGGCGAGGTCGCCGATGCGCTCCAGGTCCGTGTTGATCTTCAGCATCGCCAGGACGAACCTCAGGTGAACGGCCGCGGGCTGTCGCGTGACGAGCACCTTGATGCACTCGTTGTCGATCTCGACCTCCAGGTTGTCGAGCAGCGAATCGTCCCGCAGGACCTGCTCGGCCAGCCGCGCGTCGGATTCCTTCATGGCCCGCACGGATTTCGCTATGGATTCGATGGCCAGGTCGGCCATTTCGAACACCTTTGATTTTATTGTTTCGAGCTCCTGCTCAAGATGCGTGGTCATCGACTCCCCCCTTATTATCCGAACTTCCCGGTGATATAATTTTCAGTCATTTCTATGTCCGGCTTGGTAAATATCTTCTCGGTCGAATTAATTTCTATCAGGTCTCCCAGGTAGAAAAAGGCCGTTTCATCGCTCACCCGCGCCGCCTGCTGCATATTGTGCGTTACGATGATGATGGTGTAGTTCTTTTTGAGGTCCTGTATCAATTCCTCGATCTTCTGCGTGGATATGGGATCCAGGGCCGACGCCGGCTCGTCCATGAGTATCACTTCCGGCTGGACCGCTATGGTGCGGGCAATGCAGAGCCGCTGCTGCTGGCCGCCGGACAGGCCCAGGGCCGACTCGTCCAGGCGGTCCTTGACCTCGTCCCAGAGGGCGGTGCTTTTAAGGGATTTCTCCACTATGCTCTCGATCTCGTATTTGTCCCTGATGCCGTTGATCCTGAGGCCATAGGCGATATTTTCAAAAATGGATTTCGGAAAGGGGTTGGACTTCTGGAACACCATGCCGACCCTGCGGCGCAGGGCGGTCACGTTATACTTCGGGTGAAATATCGAATCGCCGTCGATGCTCAGGTCCCCCTCGACCCTGGTGTTCGGTATGATATCGTTCATGCGGTTTATGCAGCGCAGAAAGGTCGATTTTCCGCATCCGGACGGCCCTATGAGGGCGAGCACCGTATTGCTCTTAACGGTCAGGGAAACGTTTTTGATCGCCGGAACGCTTCCATAATAAAACGTAAGATTTGACGTGGTTATTTTTACCGTCATGTCATATGCCTGCTTATAATATCTGGGTCCCTTAAAAAATAGGAATTATCAAGAATTTCGTTTCGTTTTTCACCGGCAATGCGACATCCGTCGCTTTCACAGGGTCCCGGGCCGATGAGGTAAACGCCTCTCCGCAATCAACTTGGCATCAATTTTCATCATTACTATAATTCCTATTATCTGTTAAAGAAATATAACATTATTGTAAAGATTTTGTTAATATCATGGCGTCCAGGAATAGGTCCTGCCATCATCAGGGCTGAAACAGCCCGGTAAAATCATGCAGGCGATAATCTGTTAAATATAACGCGGCTTTATGTTCCTGGAGGCGGCATCATAATCTCATTATTATGTAACATATAATTAACATCATATTCATAAGTTCTTCATATTTTCTTTAAATTGAAGCCATACAATCTTATTAATTCAATACATATCCAGGAGGATTATTAAATGAAGAAAATATTATTAATGGCCTGTGCCGCCCTGCTTTCGGCAGCCATGACCGTCACATTCGTTTCCTGCAAGAAGGACAAGGGAAACCGCGTCGTGGTCAAAGGATCAACCACCGTCCTGCCCATAACGCAGAAGGCGGCGGAAGCCTTTAAAAAAGCGGAAGGCATCAACGTCTTCGTCGAGGGAAGCGGATCCGGGAACGGCATCAAGGCCCTCGTCGACGGCGGCTGCGATATCGCCAACTCATCCCGCGAAATGAAGGCTGAAGAAAAGGAATCCGCAAAGAAGAAAGAGATCCAGGTCAAAGAAATTCTCATAGCCTATGACATGATCGTGCCCATCGTGCACCCGTCGAACCCGGTAAAAAACCTTACCATGGACCAGCTCAAAGCCATCTATGACGGCTCGATCAAGAACTGGAAGGAGCTGGGCGGCAAGGATGAGAACATCGTCGTCATTTCCCGCGATACCAGCTCCGGCACCTATGAGATCTGGCATGAAAAGGTCATGAAGAAGACCGATGTTCGGGGCGACGCGCTCCTGCAGGCCTCCAATGGCGCCATCGTGACGACCGTCGCCGGCAACGCCAAGGCGATCGGCTATGTCGGTTTCGGCTATATCAACGACACGGTCAAGGGCGTCACCGTCAACGGCGTCGACGTCACCATAGAAAACGGCAAATCGGGCAAATTCCCTGTATCACGGAAACTGTACATGTATATCAACGAAAACAAGCTATCGAATAACGCGAAAAGATTCATCGATTACCTGATGGGCGCCGCAGGCCAGGCCCTGGTAAAAGAAGCCGGATACATTCCCCTGTAAATAAATACCCCAAAAAATCAAAAAACCGGGTCGTCCTGATGCCGATCCGGTTTTTTTTCATTATATTCAAAATAAAAATTATTATTACACAGCGCCAGTTTATCCATTCACCTCTATTTCACAATTTATTTACAGGACCATAATTTTTTCTTCATGAATCAGTGTCTATATTTCCTGTGAACTTGAAAGTTCACATAATGCCGGGATATTTATTCCCCGCATCACATATTAAACACTTACGTGGAGGATTATATGAGTAATAAAATACTGTCACTAATCATAGGGACCGTCATTGTCCTGAGCAGCAGCGCTGTATTTTCACAGGAGAAGCAGGAAAAAAAAGACGACGACAAGAAAGCCGCCGTGGAAGAAAAGAAGGGAGACAGGAAAAGCGACGACAAGGCCCTCGAAGCCATCAAGGACATCTACCGCCGCCTCGATATCGGGGTAAAGATCTACATGGACTGGATCAGCCAGTGGGGCCACAAGGACCCCTCCACCTTCGACAAGGTGGGACTAGCGAAAAAGGACCCGAGCTCCTACCAGGAGAAGAACAACAACTCATTCAGAATCAACCGCGCCTACCTCGATATCAGGTACAAGATCAACGATATCCTGACCGCCCGGCTGACAACGGACGTGGACGGCCAGGTAACGCCGGCGGCCGACACCAACGCCGCGTTCCACATTTTCCTGAAATACGCCTATATCGAAGCTAAAAAGGATTTCGGCCCGGTATGGATAGGCGCTACCGGCGGCCTTTTAGAGACCCCGACCATAAGCCTTATTGATAAGATCAGCGATTACCGCTGGATCAGCCAGAACTACATCGACCAATCGAAAAACGTTATCGGCCAGTCACTGGACAACTCCGCCGACCTGGGCATCAAGGCCTCCTTCGGCGTGAAGAAATACCTGACCCTGTCAGGCTCCTTTACCAACGGCGGCGGATTTAAAAAAGACGAGTCGAACTCGTACAAGGCCGCCACCTACATCGCCCAGGTGAGCCCGGTCAAGGACCTCTACCTCCTCGGATTCGGCAGGAATGAGATCACTGACAAATACGACTACACCGGCAAAAAGGCGAAGCGCGAATACTACGGCTATGGCATCATCTATTCGACAGACCTGATCAAGATCGGCGCGACCCATTCCTTTCCCTATATCACCACCGTGGGCCTGGCGTCGAAATTCAATTCGGCCTATAAATGGAACGGCGCAGAGCTTTATTTTTACCCGAAGCTGAGACGGGGATACATGATCATAGACACATTTTTCAACTTCAACCTCGGCGCAGTGGTTCCCGAAGCCCCGCTGCTTGTCACTGGCCGCTTTGTCTATGGACTCCAGAGGAAAACAACCCAGAAAGCCTACACCGACACCGAATACCATAAGGAAAGGGTTTCCCTTCTCTATGCGCTGGGGATCGGATGGAAGTTCAACCAAAATGTCCGCATCCTTCTTGGCGGCGAGCTCCAGAGATATATCGTAAGGAAACCCCGGGAGCTCCGGTACCTGGAAACGCAATCTGCCGGCACTAACTGGTTCAATGCGGTATTCAACGGCGCCAGCACCTATGCCTTTGTCCCGGCCAAGGACCCCAAGGATACGAAGCGGGTTTATGTAAAAGCGGAAATATCCTTCTAACTGTTACCTGAAAAACTCCTTCCCTGGAGTTTTTCAATGGTGGTTTGCTGTTTTTCAGCAAACTGCTAAATGCTGCATTTACGAGCCCATGGCGCAACTTAATGCCATGGGCTTTGTATTTTTCCGATAGTTATCGGCTGATAGGCGGTTGTTACCGGTAGGTGAGCCACTGTGGAGTCAGAGCAGATAGTAATTTTGACGGGCTTTTAACGATTGTTATCGTCCCTGGTTGCTCTGACCCCACGATTGATTCCGATAGTTATCGGTTGCAGGGGAAAATAAACTGCGCCAATTAAAAATAATTCTATCCACCGATAACAATCGGTAAAATTTTCACCACAAATAATTATACATTTAAATATTTTTGTTTAAATAATCAACATCGCCAATCCACATTACTCTGACCCCCTACTATTTTATTGTTGACATATTAGAATATTATTCTAAAATATAATTCTAATTTAAGATTTAACAGTTAACCCATGAAAAAACTCAAATCTAAACATTCCGCGTCTCCGGGACGTAAACTCAAAGTTATCCATGGAGCCCTCGCCTGCTTTTCAGAAAAGGGCTTCACCGAGACAAGCATCAGCGACGTGTGCGCCCGGTCCGGCATGAGCGTCGGGAGCCTCTACCACCATTTCAAGTCCAAGGAGCAGCTCGCTGCGGCCGTCTATATCGAAGGGATCAGGGATTACCAGCAGGGTTACATCAAGGCCCTTCAATCGGAGACAGGGGCGCGGAACGGTGTGACCGCCATCATCAGTTACCATTTGCATTGGGTCGATAAAAACCGGGAATGGGCCCGCTATCTCTTCCAGAAGCGCCATGCCGATTTCATGGGCGACACGGAGGATGAGTTTGCGAAATTGAACGAGGGATTTTACAAGGAAGTATCGTCCTGGTTCAAAAAGCATATCGAGGCGGGAACGATCCGGCGCCTCACGCCGGACCTGTACCCGGCCATCATGATGGGTCCCTGCCAGGAATATTCCAGGGTCCACCTTTCAGGGCAGGCTGCAACTCCCCTGGAAAAAGCCATTGAGCTGATCGCCGACGCGGTCTGGCGCGCACTGGCGACGACGTCGGAACAGAATACTATATAAAAAATCAAAGGAGGCGGGTCATGGGCGATGTATATGAACAATTGCGGGAGCGTCTCGACGCCATGTCGACCGGGTTCCCCAGGACAGAGAACAGGGGCGATATGGCGATCCTCAGGCGGCTCTTTACGGAGAAAGACGCCTCGCTCTTTCTCCAGATGACCCCGATGCTGGAGACGCCGGCGGACGCAGCGAAAAGACTTGGCCGCGGCGAGGAGGAGCTGGCCGGCCACATGGAAGACATGGCGAAGCGTGGCCTCCTGTTCCGGCTGCGCCGGCCCGATTCCGTGAAATACGGCGCCATTCCCTTCATCATCGGCATCATGGAGTTCCAGGTGGGTCACCTGGACAAGGACCTCGCCCGGGAGATGGAAGCCAACTACGAGGGAGGTTTCGGCCGATCGATCACCGCCACCGCGACCCCCCTGATGCGATCGGTGCCGGTCGACAGGGACGTGGCCGCCGGGGCCTCCATCGCCCCCTACGATGATGTCATGAAGATCCTCGGCGAGCAGAAGACGATCATGGTCGCGGAATGTTTCTGCCGCAAGGCGAGCGGTCTCCTCGGCAAGGGGTGCGATATGCCCCTCGAGGCCTGCTTCTCCTTCGGCACCCAGGCCGATTTCTACGTCGAAAACGGCATGGGACGGTACTTGGGCCCGGACGAAGCGAAGGCCCTCGTGAAGAAGAACCTCGACGCCGCGCCCCTGGTGATCCAGATGGCCAACACCCAAAAGGGCGGGGGCTTCTGCATGTGCTGCGGCGACTGCTGCGGCCTGCTCCGCTCCCTGAAAATGCAGCCGAACCCGGCGGAGGCGGCGCGAAGCAATTATCGCGCCGCGGTGGACGGCTCCTCCTGCTCAGGGTGCGAGGCCTGCGTTGACCGGTGCCAGATGGACGCCATCGCCATGGCCGACGGGACCGCGACCATCGATCACAGGCGCTGCATAGGCTGCGGAAACTGCGCCACCGGCTGTCCCTCGGGGGCGGTGAGGCTCGAAAAGAAACCGGATGATTCGCTCTATGTGCCCTCCGAGAATTTCATGACCACCTATGTGAAGATCGCAAAAGAGCGCGGCAAGATGTAAATCGCGGAGGTTTATCATGGATTCTTTACAGCACCTTTCACCGTACCGCATCCGGGATTATCTCGCCAAGGGATGGCTCACCCATGACGGCATGTGGTTTTTCAACGCCCTGAACACCCTGGGAATCGAAACAGCCAATGCACTGAACCGGGCAGCCATCCGCTCCATGGCGTCAATGGAGATGCAGAGGACCATGGCCATACTGGGCATAACGCCCCAGGATCTCGGCGCCTTTCCGGACCTTGCGGATTTCATGATCAGGGCATTGGACATGGTCCTGCCGGCTTCCATATTAAAGCACTACCATGCCACGATGCTGCCTCCAAACATTTTCAGGTGGGAATGGGAGCCCGGAGAGTGCTTTGCCTACAAGGGAATAAAACTGGCCGGCTGCATTGACCGCTACTCCTGCGGTGTCATCTACAGGATTGGCTGCTGGCTCGATGCTTTGGGAATAGAACACCGCATTGAGCCGAATCCCGACACCTGCATGATGCATGAAAAGGGTTACTGCCATGGCGATATTATCGTGAACCTACCCGGCTGAAATGACGCGCCCTGTTGCATCGGGGTGTCAGAGTAAAATAATCCGGCCCCTGATTCAAGCATTGTGTATACAGTGTACGCGATCGACTATCGCGTCTTCCTACCAAAAAATTCCGTCAAAGAACAATTTATATCTGGACAATAATTAGCTCCATCGGTTCATATTTTGGATCAGAAATGATCGATACTCAATGACGACCTCGGGGGTTTCCATGGGCGGCAATAAAACAACAATGAGCAGAAAGGATTTCCTGAAACTGTCGGCGGCCTCCCTGGCCTATGCCACCATCGCCGGCTCCCAGACCGGGTGCTCCACCCTCCAGGGAATGAAGCCTCCAGCGTCAGATTCCAGGAAGGGCCTGTTCATCAGGAATTGCAATATAGTCGATGTCGAGAAGGGCGAGATCAGAAGGGGTCAGAGCATCACCATCATTGATGAAAGAATCGTCAGGATAGATGAGGCGAAGAACCCTCCCTCGCCGGATTTCGGCGTTATGGACGGGGATAATAAATTCGTCATCCCCGGCCTCATAGACGCCCACTGCCACACCACGCTCCCCTGCATCAACGGCGCGGACGCGGGGCTCCTGAACGACATCCTCATCCAGATTGACCGGAACTACGTCCAGCAGATCCACGCCGGGGTTACCACGGTGCGCGACGCCGGGTCCGCGCCGAAGCTTCTCCCCAAGTACCTCGATAAGATAAAAAAAGGGTCCATCGCAGGCCCGCGGATAAACCACTGCACCAGGTTTATCAATATTAAAAACAGCCATCCCGACATAGATATCCGCTTCGTGAGCGCCTTCGGCGCCATGGTCCTGGCTTTCTCCGGCGATCCCAACTGCCACTTCACCGACATCAACGACTTGAAGCGGAAGCTCGCCCTGAATTACGAAAGCAAGCCTGATTTCGTAAAGCTCACCATGGATAATGTTTCCGTCATGTGCGGAAGGGAAAAGCTGGACACCTACTCCGGGGAACACCTGAAGGTCATCCAGGATTGGGCGGCGGAGCGCAACCTGCCGGTGACGGCCCATATCCACCGCAAGTTCGGCTTCGACCGGGCCATCGAGTACGGCATCAACATGGAGCACACCATCGGCGACGCCTCCATAACAGACAAGGAAGCCGGGCAGATGGCGGCGAAGAAGCTCTCCATCGTCCCCACCATGCAGCTGGCCCAGGTCCTCTGCCACGAGGAGCAATACGATAAGCTCCCAGACGATTTCCGCAGCGACTACATCGACGAGGAGCTTAAGGATCGCAGGGACTTTCTCTACAACTTCAACGACAGGTACGCGCAGCCGTCGCTCCACCGGTTCAACATGGAGCTGCTGAAAAGCTATAAGAAGTATCCCTGCGAAGAGCTGTACCAGCGCAAGATACTTCTCACCAAGTCGGACCTCTATTTCGGCGTCCTGAAATACGGCCCGGCCAATCTCGCAAAAATGAAGCAGGCCGGGGTCCTGATCGGCTGCGGCACCGACGCTGGGGTCGGCTATTCATATCACGGCACCATCTGGCGCGAAATGGAAATGCTGACCCGCATCGGCTTTTCCAACCTTGAGGCCCTCCGCTGCGCCACCCTGAACAACGCCAGGATCCTCAGGATGGAAGACAGGATCGGATCAATCGCAACCGGCAAGCTGGGCGACCTGGTGCTCCTCGGGAAGGACCCGCTCCGGGATATCAGGGCCTGCCGTGAGCCCCTCGCGGTCATCAAGGGGGGAAGGATCATGTACCAGTCGCCGGCCGCGTCTCGTAAGGGTTAATGGTTACGACTGATTAATAACTTGAATTACAAAAAGGAGCGCGGGTTGCTCACGCTAACAGGGAACAGGATGTTCCCGCCCGCCATAGTACAAGGACGTACTATTTTGGCGGGTGAGCGGGAGTGACCCGTGCCCCTTTCTATTCACTTTTTTTTCCTGACCAGGAAATGCGCGTCTCCCACATTGAGGTCGTCCCTGCCGGCGAATTTCTTATTGATCTTCATCCGTGGTATTTCATGGGAGATGGTATTCTCCCACACCAGCTCGAGGCCGTTCGCTTCGAACATGTCGAGATATTCCCTGTAGCGAACCCTGTTGGTGTAGGTCACGGCCTCGTCGGTGAGAAGGTGGTCCCAGGTGAAATCCGAATACTTGTAGAACAGGAAGGGATTGCCGAAGAAATGGAACTTGTCCTTGAGGTCGATGACATGATACATCATGCCGCCGGGATTGAGGAGCCCGGACATCCTCCGGATGTACCGGTCGAGGCCCTTTATGTGATGGAGCACCGCTATGGAATATATGAAATCAACCTTCCGGTCGAGGGTGCATTCGCACAGGTCGCCGCCGATGAAGGTGACGCACTTCTCGTTGAGGCAGCAGGTCCTTTCGTCCACGTAGTCGAACTTCTTCACCCGGCGCTTTGTCTTGAAAAACTCAATCTCGTTTCTTATGTAGGATTTCTGCCTCTCCGAATCGGTATAGCGGGGAAACTTATCGATGAGGATGACCTCCCTGGCGCCGTTCCGGAGAAAATTGAAGGCGTTGATATAGGAGTTCCCCGGCCCCAGCTCCAGGATCCTCTTGCCCTCGATCTTGAACCTGTTCTTTTTCAACGCGCCGGCTATTATGTCAAAATAGCTGTTGAGCGATTCATAGTTGCTGCTGTAGAGCCAGGGAAGCAGAAAATTGAAGACCTTGTAAAATTTCAGCCTGCAGTAAACAAAGCGTATGATGAAATCGAACCTGGTGATCAGAAACCGCACCAGCGGACCTCCCTTCGTGACGGCGCTCATGGATGGCATACCCCGGATTATTTAGATTTTGAATTATCACCAACATCATGGATGATATCATGTCAATCAAAAACAAGCATCACCCGACGTTATTTAAGAACATCTTCGGTTTTTGCAGATAATCCGTGCAATACCGGCATATTTCATAATAGCATGTTTCGACGTTCCCATGTGACTGATACAGACAGTGGGTAACGCCGCATTGCATGCATCCCTTGCAGTCCTCGCATCGCTTCAGTGTATACTGGACGTTTATCTGCATGATCACCCCTTGAAGTGGTCATAACCGCCTTTCAGCTCCACCCTCTCACCTCCCCTGCTGATGAAAAGGCCCTTCTCTTTGGGAAGGATCTCTCCCACCACGGTAAAATCGGAGAAATCTTTTTTAAGGGGCTCCAGGTTTTCCGGAGGGATGGTGAAGACCAGCTCGAAGTCCTCTCCGCCGTAAAGGGCGTAGAGCCTGGGATCGCCCCCGGCGATGCGCGCCGCCTCGATGGTAATGCCGGAGAGAGGGATATTCTCCCAGTCGATGCGCGCCCCGGTGCCGCTCTCCTCGCAGATATGGCCCACCTCGCTGCCGAGTCCGTCGCTCACGTCGATCATGGCCCGGCCGTGGCGTGCTATGGCCTTTCCCTCAGCCTCCAGGCGGCTCTTCGGCTCGAGGTATCCGGCCAGGTAGCCGTCCTTTTTTCCGGCGAGAAGGAGCCTGAGGCCCGCTTCGCTCTTCCCCAGGGTGCCGGTGACGCAGATCAGGTGCCCCGGCTCCGCCTGGGAGCGGAGGCGTACGCGCTCCCTTTCAACGTCGCCGATCAGGGCAAGGTTGAGGACCAGCTCACGGCCGTGGGTGGTGTCGCCGCCGATGAGGGCCACGCCGTGCCTGTTCGCGGAATCGTAGAGTCCGCGGTAGAGCTCGTCCATGAACTCCACCTCGGTCTCATGGGTCAGGGCAAGGGATATGAAGGCCCACCGCGGGCTCCCCCCCATGGAGATGATGTCCGACACGTTCACCTCCATGAGCTTCATTCCCACCTGGTAGGGGCTGTACCAGTCCATCCGGAAGTGGCTGTTCTCCACCATCATGTCCACGGTGACGAGGAGATATTTGTCCGCGGTGTATTCCAGCACGGCGCAGTCGTCCCCCACGCCCCGTATGATGGCGGGGTCCCTGTAGGATACGCCTGTCATCCTCTTAATGAAGGCGAACTCTCCGCCAATATCGGAGATCTTCATTTATGGTACCGCGTCCTGCATTCCTTGTTGATCTTCGCCGAGCAGAAGTCGCCGCACATGGTGCAGACATCGGCGTCATCCTTTCCCGTCTCCTTCCGGACCGCGCGGGCCTTCTCCGGGTTCATGGATATCCGGTACATGGACTCCCAGTCCAGGTTGCTCCGGGCCCGGGACATGGCGTCGTCCCGGTCCCTCGCGCCGGGGATGCCCCGGGCTATGTCCGCGGCATGGGCCGCTATCTTCGAGGCCACCACGCCGTCGATGACATCCTGGATATCCGGAAGGCCCAGGTGCTCCTTCGGCGTGAGGTAGCAGAGGAAATCAGCCCCGTAAAAGGCGGCCAGGGCACCGCCGATGGCGCCGGTGAGATGGTCGTAGCCCGGCGAGCAGTCGGTCACCAGGGGCCCGAGGACATAGAAGGGGGCGCCGTCGCAGTACTTCTTCTGCATCTCAATGTTTTCCTTTATCAGGTGGAGCGGCACATGGCCCGGCCCCTCTATCATGACCTGCACGTTCTTCGCCCGGGCCCGGGCAGCCAGCTCGCCCAGGGTCTTCAGCTCCTCGTACTGCGCCCGGTCGCTGGCGTCCGCCAGGCAGCCGGGCCTGAGGCCGTCGCCCAGGCTCAGGGTAACGTCGTGCTCCCGGGCCATGTCCAGAATCTCGTCGTAGCGGGTGAAGAGCGGGTTCTCCCGGTCATGGTGGAGCATCCACTTGATGAGGAAGCTCCCGCCCCGCGACACCACGCCCATGATGCGGGAGTCCAGGAGGGGCACGCACTGCCTCGTCACGCCGCAGTGGACGGTGATGAAGTCGACACCGTCCTCGATATGGGTCCGGATCGATTCGAGGAAATCGTCCTCACCGAGGCCCGCCACGTCGGGGCAGCGCACGATGGCCTCGTACACCGGCACCGTGCCCACGGGCACCCTCGACTCGGCGACGATCGTCCTGCGCATGGCGCGGATGTCGCCGCCGGTGGAAAGGTCCATCACCGTGTCGGCCCCGTAGCGCACGGAGGCGGCCAGCTTCTCCAGCTCCATGGCCGGGTCGTTGTTGTATCCGGAGGTGCCGATGTTGGCGTTGATCTTGATCCTCATGCCCCGGCCGATCCCCACCGGAACGCAGTCGTGGAGACCGCTCTTGCAGATTACGGTCTTCCCGGCCGCGATATCGTCGCGGATTTCTTCAGCCGAGAGGGGCTCCCGCTCCGCCACGGAGCGCATCTCCGGGGTAATGGTTCCTTTCTTCGCTTCTTCAAGTTGTGTCATAGGTTGAACTTCCTTTGAAACTTTAATATTTCAGCCGCGACATCGGGCTTAGTGACTACGGCAGATATGGCGCACACCATGTCCGCGCCCGCCCTGATCACATCGTCCGCGTTGGACAGATCAATGCCGCCGATGGCCACCAGGGGCACCCTGCAGGCCCGCTGTATCGCCGCCAGGGTCTCCGTGCCGCAGGGCGCGCCGGCGTCGGCCTTGGTTCCCGTGGCGTAGATGGGGCTCACGCCCAGGTAATCGGCGCCGGCCCGCTCCGCCGCCACTGCCTCGGCGACGTCATGGACGGTGACGCCAATGATTTTCCCCGCTCCCAGGAGGCGCCGCGCCTCTCCGTAGGGCAGGTCCTCGTTCCCGATATGGACGCCGTCTGCGTCCACCGCCAGGGCGATGTCGATCCGGTCATTGATGATGAGACGGGCGCCGCTCCCGGCGCAGATCTCCCTGAGGCGGCGCGCCTCGTCGTAGAGGCGCCGCGTGTCCGCGGTCTTGTTCCGGTACTGGACCACCGCAACGCCGGCGGCCGCGGCCTTTTCAGCGTCGCTCATGATGCCGGCCGCGCTCAGGGCCTCGTCGGTGATAAAATAATATCCTTTCATGGGACGATCTTCTGCATTGATTCGACATCCTCTTTTTTCAGGTTATAGATGCAGTCAAAGAGGCGCTCCTTGAAGGTGCCGGGCCCGGCCGAGAGCATCATGGCGAGCTCCGCCGCGATGCCGTAGCAGCCGAGGCCGGCCGCTGCCGCTGCGGCCATATCCCCCGGCGTCGCGCCGGCAAAGGCCCCGATGACCGACGCGGCCATGCACCCGGTGCCGACCACATGGGTCATCATCTCGTGGCCGTTCTTCACGGAGTAGATCGTCGCGGCATCGGCGACGATGTCTTCCCTGCCGGTTATCACAACGACGCACTTCCGCTCCTTCGCCAGGGATGACGCGACCTCGCGCAGGTCATGGGCCACCTCCGTGGAGTCGACGCCGCGGGTGCGCACGTCCTTTCCGGCGATGCGCGCAATCTCCGAGGCGTTTCCTTTTATAATGTCGATTCTCACCGAGTCGAGCAGCTCGAAGCTCTTGGCGTCCCTGAAGGGAGTGGCGCCGGCGCCGCACACGTCCAGCGCCACCGGGATTCCTTTTTTATTGGCCGCCTTCGCGGCGATCTTCATGGTCTCGATGATATCCGAGGTCAGGGTGCCGATATTCAGCACCAGGGCCGAGGCGATGCCCGCCATGTCGGCCGCCTCCTCAGGCGCGTGGGCCATGACCGGCGACGCGCCGAAGGACTTCACCACCTGGGCGCAGTCGTAGATTGTGACCCAGTTGGTCAGATGATGGACCACGGGACTTTTCCCGCGGACCGCTTCAAGATAGGGATAAGCGTTCATGAATGATAATCCTTGCTGTTATAAAATCATTTTCCCTCCCCCTTGATGGGGGCCGCTCTTGGCCATCCGTGGCCTCCGCGGCATTGGGACATCCTGTCCGGCAGATGTCAGGTGGGGGTGATTATTCTTTCAGTAAGAGTATACTTTTTTCACCCTCCCCTTTCCCCTCCCATCAAGGGAGGGGTATTTTTTGATACTGATATTATTTTATCTAATGACTATACCTTATGCCATATATACTCACCGGAGGGTTTGTCGTGAGGAGATCGGATTATTGGCCTTGGCTCCCTTCGCTGGCATTACCCAGAGCAGGTTCATCGGGTATAATCTCAGGCTCCTTAAGGAACCACCCCATGGCAATACAACAATACTAAAATACCCTCCCGGCGTCAAGTACTCGTCAAATAATTTTATCATGTATTTCAGTATGACATTATGGTGCATATCCCTGAAGCGCCGCGCATCATCATGAAACCGGGGCCACCCCGCGCCATTGGGTGCAATTAATGGTTTGACGAAAGAACAGCCCGATGATACCATCAGCGGAGACAAATAGTTCCACTTCCAATTATCAGCATCGCCGGCTGACTGTTTCATCGGCTCAACATGTTTTCCATATTCTGCTGCATGGAGATTGTACCGATGGCGTACATGAAAGGATCACGATCCGCGATCACCATCCCTCTCCTCTTCTCTCTTCTGGCGGCGGCGATTATCATGGCGTGCGATTCGCGGGCCCTCGCCGAACCATCGCCACGGGCGACAAAGGGCGTCCTTGACCTTTCCTCCTGGGATTTCAGCCACGACGGCCCAGTGAAGCTCCATGGCCAGTGGGAGTTTTACTGGGGGATGCTCCATGACCAGGGCATGCTGAAGCCCGGCCCGGTGCCACTCCTCACCGGATACATAAAAGTCCCATCAATCTGGACCGAACAGAAGGTGGGTGCGCGCCCTCTCCCGGTCACGGGAATGGCCACCTACCGGTTGAAGATACTCCTCCCTGAGCAGGCGCCCGCCAACCTTTCGATCAGGATGCCCGCTGTCGATACCGCCTACCGGCTCTTCGTCAACGGTGAAAAGCTCTACGAAAACGGCCCGATCGGCGCGACCGGCAAATCGTCAAAGCCGGTCCATTACATGCCGGTCCTGATTGAATTTCACCCGACAAAAGAAACATCGATCGTCATACACGTGTCGAACTTTCACTATCCCCGCCCCGGCCTCAGGGACGAGATAATTCTCGATGAGAAGAAAGCCCTCGTGGAAAAAAAAGAAAGCCTTCTTATCGTGGACATCTTCCTGATCGGATCGATTTTTATGATGTTCATGTACCATCTCGGATTCTATTATCTGAGGCGGAAAGACCTATCATCCCTCTACTTCTCCCTTTTCTGCCTCTGCACAGTCGGCCGCCTCGCGGTCATCGGGGAAGGGTACGCCTACCGCTTTCCCTGGTTCACCTGGAACATGGGCACCGCCGCCGAATACATTTTCTATTACTGCTGCGTCCTGACCTGCGCCCTCTACATGAGAAGCCTGTATCCGCGGGAAATACCGGCCCTTGCGATCAGGATCATCGCCGCCGTATGCGCCGTTTTCACGCTGATCGTCGCCGCTTCACCGATCATGATATACGCCAGGACCCTCATCGCCTTCAACCTCTTCGTGGGGCTCCTGATACTGCTGTTTATATATTACATCTCCCTCGCCATAGCGAGAAAACGTGAAGAGGCGAATATCTTCCTGGCCGGCACCGTGATACTGTTCATGACCGTCACCAATGACATTCTCTACAACTATCGCGTTATACAGACGACCTACATGATGGCCTACGGTCTCTTCATGTTTTTCTTCGTCCAGTCATTTCTTCTCTCCAGCCGCGTTTCCAGGGCCTTCTCCACCGCGGAGGAGCTATCGAGGGACCTGGAAATAAAAGTCACCGAAAGGACGCGGGAGCTCGAAATCGAGCGGAACAAGCTGCAGGCGCGCAACACTGAAATCGAGCGGGAAATCAACATGGCCCGGATGATACAGGAGCATCTCATCCCGTCCACGAGCCCCTGGAACAGCATCTGCTCGCTGTACCGCGCGATGCGGGCCGTCGGGGGCGATTTTTTCGATTTCATCCAGTTCAGGGACCAGGACAGGATCGGCATATTCCTGAGCGACGTGACGGGCCACGGCGTGCCCGCGGCGTTCATAACATCGATGATCAAGACCATCATCCTCCAGGCCGGCGAGCGGAAGAACAATCCGTCGGAGCTTTTACAGTACATCAACGAGGTCATCTTCAGCCAGACCGGCGACAACTTCATCACCGCCTTTTACTGCGTATACGACGCGTCGACAAGGACCCTCAGGTACGCCAACGCCGGGCACAACTATCCGTATATCATAACGCCCGGGGGCGTTTCCGAGCTGAGAGGATCCTCCAGCCTGCCTATAGGCATCATGGACAATGAATTGATGATACAGGAAGGCAAGGCCTATGTCACCAACGAGGTCACGCTTCCTTCGGGCGGCAAGCTGTTCATGTATACAGATGGCCTCTCCGAGGCCAGCCCCGTGAAGGGGCACCAGCTCATGTTCGAGGAGAACGGCCTGGCCGAGGCGCTGCGGCAGCTGGCGGCCCTGCCCTGCGGCGGTTTCGTGGATCAGCTCTTCAAAAGACTCGTGCAGTACCGGGGCAGCGACTCCTTCGAGGACGACGTGTGCATTATCTGTTTGGAAATTGAGTGAGGGACCTCTCACCTGACGCAGGCATAGTCCCGGGACAGGCCATTCTTCGAGAACACCACCTGCCACAGGTCATTGACCTTCGCCCTGAAGGAAGCGGCGCAGCTCAGAAAATAGTATTTCCAGGTGCGGAAGAACCGCTCGTCAAAGGCGCTCTTTACGCGGTCCCAGTTTTTTATAAAGTTTCCGTACCAGGCCATGAGGGTTCGGTCGTAGTGCTGTCCCAGGAAATGCCAGTCCTCGATGGTGAAGAGCCCCTCGGCGGCGGCGGCGATCTGCCTGGCCGACGGAATAAGGCCGTTGGGGAAAATGTACTTGTTGATCCAGGGGTCCCCCATCCGCGATGAGATGTTCGACCCGATGGTCTGGAGGAGGAAGAGGCCCCTTTCCTTCAGGGAACGGCAGGCCATCTCCATGAGCTTCCGGTGGTTCTTGTACCCCACGTGCTCGATCATGCCGCAGACCAGGACCTTGTCGAAGACGCCCCTGAAATCACGGTAGTCCGACTTGACTATCTCCACGGGCAGGCCCCGGCAGAATTCCCTGGCATAACGCAGCTGCTCGTCGGATATGGTGATCCCGGTGACGCGGCACCCGTACCGCTCAGCCGCGAACCTGGCGAAGCCGCCCCACCCGCACCCGATGTCGAGGACCGAGTCGTCCGGCGATACCATGAGCTTCCGGCAGATGAGGTCGAGCTTCTGCTCCTGGGCCCTGGCGAGATCCTCGGTGTCATTGAAATAGCCGCAGGTGTACTGGTTGTAGGGATCAAGGAAGGAGAGGTACAGGTTCACGTCCAGGTCATAATGCTTCTTCACCACCAGGTGGGACCGTGCCCTGTTCTGCATATTGATGAACAGGGACGCCAGTATAGCCAGCAAGGACCTGGGATTCACCGTCTCGTTCAAGCGGGCGCGGAAGACCCTGTCGAAGAACTGGTCCAGGGCCTCGCAGTCCCACCACCCGTCGCTGTACGATTCGCCCAGGGCAAGGGAGCCGCCCCTGAAGACCTTCGCGAGAAACTCGTCGTTGTGCACCTGGATGTCCCAGGGCCTGGGACCGTCAACGCGGATATCCGCCGAATTGAAGAGATTTTCAATGTACCGGCATATCTTTTTGTGGATCATAAGGCACCTCACTGAACCAACGAGATAGACTTCTCTCAAATGCCATGATCAGGTCCGTGAATGTCCGCTGCCGCCTTTTGATATAGATATAATAATTAAGAAATGAGGGATAATCAAATAATTATGGAGGTGCCCCCGAAGGCAGGGATGCACATCCTCGCCTTCGGGTCATGCAATCAGAATTCCACCGCGGTCTTCATGGCCCTGTGGCGGCCCTTGTGCACGTTCACCTCGATCATCTTCCTGAAATCTTCGATCCTGAACCTGTGGGTGAGCATGTCATCAACGCGGACCTTCCTCTTCGCGATCAGGTCAAGGGCAATCTCGAAAGCCTGCTTCCTGCCGCCCCTGACATCATTGTAGCGATAAGCGTAACAGCCCTTCACGGTCTGGAGCTTGAGCCAGATAGGCGTGAGGTCCAGCTTCACCTCCTTGCCGATGCCGAGCACAGAAAGGGTCCCCTTCGTGGCGAGAATACGAAGCGAGTTGTTGATGGTCTCCCGGTGACCCACGGTATCGAATATCCGGTCGAAGCCTCCCATCACGATCCGCTCTCCCAGGAGGGGCTTGTACGCCCTGCCGCCGGCGATATCCACGGCCGCGTCAATGAGACTGCCGCCGATGACCCTGTCGGCTCCGGACTCCTTCGCATAAGCTGCCGCGAACCCGGAGGGCTCCACCACGGTGATATCGCAGCCGCTCCCCAGGGCGCGTATGGCCTTGACCGTCATGGCGCCGATGACGCCGCCGCCTATGACCAGGACCCGGTCGCGGTTGCCCGGCAGGTTGTCCAGCACCGCCTGGAGGCCCACGGCCAGGGGCTCGGTCAGGGTCGCCGATTCGGGCGATACGCCCTTCGGCACCGGCACCACCTGGCTCTTATGGACTGCCACGTACTCGGCGAAGCCGCCGTTAATATCCCTGCAGATGCCGATGAACATGCCCGGCGCCATGTTCCCCTCGGCGAAATTCTCGCAGTTCCCCGGGACGCCGGCGGCGCAGCTCTTGCATACCGGCTTGATCCCCCGCGTGTCACAGTTGAGTACCGGGATCGCGGTGACCAGGTCGCCTATCTTCACCGACTTCACGGCGCTTCCCGTTTCGACTATTTCGCCGCAGAACTCGTGGCCCGGCACGCAGGGGAAGGAGGTGAAAGGCATGGCCGTAGGCGAGTCCTTCATGAACATGAGGTTGATGTCGCTCCCGCAGAGGCCGCAGAGCCTGATCCTTATCTTCACCCAATCCTGCGATGGCAGCTTCGGCTCCGGGATATCGGCAAGGCTGATCGTCGAAAAGGGCCCGTTGTAGCAGAACTTGAGGCTCAGGGGCCGCAGCACCTGCAGAGCGGCGAACCGCAGCGGATCGAGATTGAGCATTAAAGCCTTCATGAGATACCTCCACGGATATTTCTGTTAGCCCCGGTAGCCCCGGGTTTAAACCCGGGGCTACCGGGTATCAATCCATCTTCAGCGATTGATAAAACAGCGGCGTCGCCGGGCTCGTCACCGTGGGGTCCGTCATGACGTTCACGCAGGCGGGCTTGCCCGAGGCAAAGGCCCGCTCCAGCGCCGGTATGATCTCCTCGTCCCTGGTGACGAACTCGCCGTGGCCGCCGAGGCCCTCGGCCAGCTTCTCGTAATGCCGCGTGCCCAGCTCGGCGCACTGGAGCCGGTCCTTGCCTATGGACAGCTCCTGGCTGTGCTTGATCATGCCCCAGGCGCAGTCGTTGTTGACCACGACCACCACCGGGATATTGTGGCGCACCATGGTGTCGAACTCCATGGAGTTAAAGCCGAAGGAGCCGTCGCCGTTGAGGACCACGACCTTCTTGTCGGGCCGGGCGAGCTTCGCCGCCATGCCGAAGGGGATGCCGGTGCCCAGGCACCCGAGGAGGCCCGCCGCCGAGGCTATGACCCCGGCCTTCTGCCGCGTCATGAAGCCGAGTCCGAAATACTGGGTATCGCCGCCGTCAGCCACATAGATGGCGTCGCTTCCCACGAACTTCTGTATCTGGGAAACGAGGCGGATCGGATGGATAGGATCGGACGCCGTTTCCCGCATCCTTATCTCGTAGTCCAGTATGGAACTTCCCGCCGACTTCAGGGTCTTTATCCAATCGCCGTGGTCGATCTTCTGAACGAAGGGGAGAAGCTGGTCGAGGACGGAGCCGATATCGCCGACCAGGCCGACCGTGGCCTCCACGTTGCGGTTGATCTCGTGGGGATCGATATCTATCCTGATCATCTTCACCGTCGGCGGGATGATCTTGCCGAACTGCAGGAGCCAGTTGAACCGGAGGCCGGCGGCGATGATCACGTCGTTCTGGCCGATGGCGAAAAAGAGGCCCAGGTTGCCCATGTCCATGACCGACAGGGGATGATCGTCCGGAAGCTCGCCCCTGCCGTAATTGAGCAGCATGAAGGGGACACCGGTCTTATCCACGAACCGCCCGAGGCTCTCGGAGCAGCCGCTGAAGTTCACGCCGCTGCCGCCGAGGAAGAGGGGCTTCTTCGCGTTGTTGATGATCTCCGCCGCGGCCTTGAGTTCGCCGTCGTCGGGATGGACGGTGAATTTCGGCGTGGACCTGGCCGGCATGGGCGCGAGGGACTCGTCCACCTTTATATTGAGGATATCCGGGGGCAACTCGAGGAACACGGGTCCGGGCCGTCCCTCGGTGGCGTTCCTGAAGGCTATGGCCATGTACTCCGGGATGCGCTTCGTGTCATAGCAGGTGGCCGCCCATTTTGTTATGGGCCTGACGACCTCGATCTGGTTCATCTCCTGGAGCGCGCCCTTCAGGTCGTCCCGGATCGGCGCCCTGCCGCAGAGCACCACCAGGGGGGCGTTGTCCAGGTAGGCGTTGGCTATGCCGGTGACGCCGTTGGTGAAGCCGGGACCGGCGGTGAGGAAGCACACCCCCGGCTTGCCCGTGTAAATGGATATGGCGTGGGCCATCATCGCCGCCGCCTGCTCATGCCGCACGTCTATGGTGCGGATCTTGTATTCCGTAAAGCCGTCCAGCATCGCCTCGATATGCCCGCCGGAAATGCCGAAGACGGTGTCGATTTTTTCTACTTCTTTCAGGTATTTGGCAACCAGGTGCCCGCCGCTTATCTGAGCCATTGTGTTCCTCCTCATTGTTGTTGATTGAGCACATGTTATTGAGACATTCCCCTCCCTCGATGGGAGTGGAAAGGGGAGGGTGAAAAAGATCATTATCACATACCAAAACCGCTATTGTGCTTTCATTGTATCACCCCCTCCTAACCTCCCCCATCAAGGGGGAGGGACAGGCCTCCTACATCACCAGCTTCACGCCGTCGTTGAACCACTGGGCGAAAAAGGCCATGCCGTCGAGCTTCATCTTCCCCGCGGCCGCGGCCATGAACTGCTCCTCGTCGCTCTTCGACGCCATCACCCTGAAGCCGGTCTTCGCGTCGGACCAGACGATGGCCGCGTCATAGGGGTGCCGGGCGCCTCCTTTCGTGAGAACGTCGCCCTTGTCGAAGATGAAGAGCCTCCCCCGCTTCCCGTCGGCGGTCTTGATCATGATCTTCACCTGGTGAATGGAGCCGATGTAGTTGCGGTACGCGGGCCTGTGCTTCGATGCCCATTTCAGTATCCTGTGCAGAACAAAAAGCAGCAGCGTGAATCTCATAGGCTTCTCCTGTATAACGTGATCGCGGCGGCCGGTAGTGATCTCACTCAGGGCCTGCCGCCGTATGTATCCTTCACCCACCGGCCGATGGCTTCCATCGCTTCCTCGTAGGAATGCGTCGTGCGCCAGCCGAGCTCGGTGCGGGCAAGGGTAGTGTCCACATCGTTGTTCCTGCCCAGGACGCCGGCGTTGAGACGCGTCAGCGGCGCGCGGACCTGGAGCGGGTTCAGTATCTTTTCCATCACAAAACCGAGGGACCAGGCCAGGCGGAACGGAATTCTCCCGCAGGGCTTCCGGCCGATGAAGGACCCAAGGGCCGTGATGTACTCTTTCCAGGTGGCGGTCCAGTCGTCCCTGAAGTGGTAGGCCTTCCCCCGGGCTATGTCCATGGTGCCGGCGCGGATGATGCCGTCCGCCAGGCTGTCCACGTACACGAAGCTGGTGGGATGGCGGCCGCCGTCGAAGAGGGGGACCGGCATTTTTTTCATCTGGTCGATTATGTCCCGGACCCACACGCTCCCGGGCCCGGTCACGTTGGCGGGCCGCACGATGGTGCAGGCGATGGTCCCCCCGTCATGGTAGCGCCGCACCAGCGCCTCGGCGTCTGCCTTGGCGTCGTTATAGTACACGCCTGATTTGCGGGGCGGGTCTGTCTCCTTCACGCCCCTGAGGTGCCGTCCCATGCCCAGGGCGGCGATGGAGCTTACGTACACGAAGCGGGAGGCCTTTCCCTCCGCCTCCTTCAGGAGGCTTTCGGTGGCGCCGTATATGGCGTCGTAGAACTGCTTTTTCGTGCCCCAGTCGGTGACGCGGGCCGCCAGGTGGAACACCGTGTCGACGCCGTCGCAGATTCCCCGGAGGCTTTCGGGCCGGGTCAGGTCGCCGCGGACGATCTCCGCTCCCATCTTCACCAGGTCATAGGCCTGCTCCTGGGGAAAGGCCAGGGCCCTGACCTTGTGCCCCCGGGCAATGAGCTCCTTTACCAGGACGGACCCGATAAAACCGCTTACCCCCGTGACCAGTGCCTTCATAGAGTACTCCTCCCGGTGATGTCAGCCGGTGCGTCAGCCATGACGCATTTCTATCATATTCAGCGGCGCCTGTCGACCGTACTTATAAAGTCATACGAAAAAATTCAAGCAGGGCGGCCCTGCTTGAATTCCCGCGGAGTCATTCCCGTCATCTTCTTGAAGGCGCTGTTGAACGAGGACTTTGAATTGAACCCGACCTGGAAGCAGACGGAGATGATGTTCGCGTCCGGATTGTCCCGGAGGAGCCGCTTGGCCTCGTCGATGCGGTAGCGGTTCACGAAGTCCCAGAACCCGGTGTTCATCAGCTCGTTCAGCACCTGGGAAAGCTGGTGGGGCGTTATGGAGAGCCTCTCAGCCACGGAGGCGAGGGACACGTCGCTGTCGCGAAAGAGCCCCTCATCCGACATGAGCTCCTCCAGGCGGTCCCTGATGATGTCCGTGTCAAGGCCGCGGAGCATCGATTTCTCGTAGCGCTTTTTCCTGATCTCGCGCTTCAGCTCGAAGAAGAACTGCGGGTACGCCCTGATCCCGATGTAGAGGGAGATGTGGACCCAGACGTTGATGATGCCGCCGGCAATGAACACCGCCGGGCTTCCGCCCAGGAACCCGCCGGCGAGGAACGCGATGACCAGGAGTATGCCTATGGCGATATAGAGGATGAAGCGGAACCCCCGCGGCGATCCGCTGATGCCCACGTCCGACAGGGCCACCTTGATGATGGCCGCGACATAGATGAGGATGTGGGCCACCACCGCGGCCAGCAGGTAAACCAGCGGGGAACCGAGGGGATCGGCCAGGAAAGCGCCGATCATTTCCATCTTGAACGCCGCGGGCTGGAGCTGGAACAGGACCTCGGCGATGAAGCACGCCATGGCCGGTGCCAGGTGGAGCGCGACCCGGTAGGGGAGCGGCGCTCCCGGATAGAGCAGGGTGTGATAGTAGAAGAGGTTCAGCGGCCCGATGATGACAAGGGACGTTATAAAAAGGAAGATCGAAGCGGGATACTCCTGGGGAACGCCGCGGGCGATCAGGGCCGTTCCCAGCATGATCACGGCATTGAAGATGTAGAAAAGGATACCCGGCGCGGTCCCCTTCCCGGATTCAGGCATGCGCTCCAGGGCCTGCAGCAGGCAGAGTCCGCACCCGAACAAGGTAATTTCGATTCCTATGGTAACAAGCATTGCCGTATCAGGAACGTTCCCCGTAATCCCCTGCCATCACGTCTCAAGGGCGCTTTTGTAATCAGATCATCGGCTGCGGTCCTGGGTCCGCTTCGTTTCATCGTCCCGGCCTCGGCCGCCTCATGCCTCCGTCCTGGGGCTTCCTGCCGGGTCGGCGCTTGCCGCCGTCCCTCAGGCGCTCCCGGTGCCTTTTTATCCTTTCGCCGATCTCGTTCCTGATCCTGGCGTTAAGCCTCTTGAACCCGCGTGACTTCTGCATGGAATCGAACCGGTCCGCCAGTCCGTCCAGGTCCCTCTTCTGAAGCATCAGCACGGATATCTTCACCCGCCTGGCGACGATCTCCTTCACCAGCGACCGGTTCATCGAAACCGAATGGTCCTCGGTAACGGCCTCCCCGATCTCACGGATGACGGCTCCCGCCAGCACGGGGTGGACCATGATCGATCCGGTCAGCACATCGACGCGGGAGAGGTCGTCATCGGCGCTTACGCGGAAGCTGGTGCCCCTGACCGACGCGATCTGGGTGTGCGTCTTGACCCGGTACGTTTCGCCGCGCACCAGGTTCGACAGCATTATCATGATGCTGCCCGCGCTCATGTCCAGGTCCGGGTCATCGGCCTTTTTCGCCAGGGCGGAAACGGCAACCCTCGTCTTTTCCTCGACCCGCACGAGGCCGCGGTCGCCCCAGGAGATATCGGCCATGGAGCTCCCGCCGGTCATGATGACGTCCCCGCCGATCAGCGCCTGGTCCACCGCCGCATGCCTGGTGACGCCGCCGGAAATGATCTTCACGTCTCCCGCGATCGCCTCCACGTGATACTGCGCCTGGCCCCCCTCAATCCGGGGGATCAGGAACATCGCCGCTGCCGCCGCCGTTACTATTCTCATCCGCATGGTCATAATCACTCACCTCCCCGCCGGAATTTTCCCCATCACCGTCAGTACCTGAAGGCGACATTGACGGTCACCGTGTGGTTTCAGAAGGATTTGCCGATATCCTTCAGCCTCATGTAGGGGTTGACATTCAACCGCTTTCCGCGCATTGCCCTGAACATCGACAGGTATGAGCGGAATTCAAGGAACTTCCTTTTCATGGGATCCATGGATGGCGCGATGTTGTACGTCGGCGCATAGGCCGCGGACAGGCTCGCGTATTCGAAGAGATTGACGATCCCCTCTATATCGCCCCCCGCCTGGATATACTTGTCCGATCCCCACCCGGCGGTGACCCCGGCCTTGAGGGAAAAGAACCTGCAGGTTTCCGAGGAGACGCCGAGCTTACCCGTATGGGAATAATAGATGACGCTATCGTTCTTGAAGGTATAGGCATTTTTGAAGGAATATGGATTTTCGAAGTAGGTATGATAATAATCATAGCCGAGATCAAGGCCGGTGCTCTCGATAATATGCCATGTGAAGACCGGTGACAGGGTGTACTCCGCAAGATGCTTGGTGTTCTGTTTCTTGAAGTCCTTGTACTTGTAATGCAGCAACAGCCGATCGAAAAGCGTATAGGGAGGGGCGGCATACATCAATATGGACAGCTTGTCCTTCCTGTCGTCCGAATGGAACTTGTAATCGATCTTCCTGTAATTGCCCGTGAACCCCAGGCTGACCGGAGTAAAATCGAGGTAAAAACCGCCGGTTGCGTCATGGGTCTTGTAATAATGGGATCTGTCGCCGGTCCAGTAGCGGTACTCGGCCAGAATTTCGATCCCCTTGTAGGGATAGACCGAAAAAGCGATCTTGGGCTGGGTGCAATTGACCGTTTCGTACGCGCCCTCGCCGCTCGTTATCTGATAGTCCCAGATGCGGGAAATGCCGAAGGTGAACTTCAGGTAGGCATGGTTAAGGAAGATATCCACATAGGGCTGGGAGTAATAACTCTTCGGCACGGTCCCTTCAGCATAAGCTCCATTGTATCCCGCTTCAAACCCGACGATCCTTGGCCTCCTGGCGTCCCCTTCCCCGGCGCTCCCCCCTGTCGCATCGCCGGTTTTTTCCTTTTCCTCCGCTTCCCCGGGGTTCTCCCGGGCTGACAAGGGAGCCCACGGCCCCTGGCTGATCAATAGTACGGTAATTATGATGGCCGGCATTTTAAACAGCAGTTTTTTCATAAACCGATCCCCTCTGTTTATGGATATGACAACCCGAAGCCCGCAGCGGAGAAAATGACCTTATTCAATATAACAATCACAGGCACAATATTTTTCAAATCATTTTCTCTGAAGGATGGATAAAATACCCCGCGGCAAGTTCCGGGGTTTGCGCGCCGCGATACATAAAAAAAGGCCGCCGGATACGGTCACGGCAGCCTTTACTGCTTCATCTTTGATTCTTTATTCGATTCTTATTTCACATCTTCCGGATTGTCTTTCATTTCGTCCTTTTTTTCAACATGCTTTTTATGGCTTTTTGCTTTCTTTGCATGATGTTTTTTCTTGCTCTTGTTTTTCTTAGCCTGCTTTTTTTCCTTCTTGGCATGCTTCTTGTCTTTTTTTACTTCTTTCGGCTCTTCGACTTTTTTCGCGGACCCTTCTTTTTCAAGCATGGACCCTTCGTCTTTGACATCCTGGGCCATGAGTGATACCGGCAGGACCAGCATGAATGATACTACGATCGATAATAACTTTTTCATTATATGTTCCTTAATAATTAATATAGATTATCATTAAATTAATAAAAAAAACGCGGATTCCGGTACCGGGGTATTAAATCCGCGCTTTTTTTTGTTCAACCGTTTGAAGAGGTCAAATTACTTCTTTTTCTTTTCGTCAACTTTCTTGTCGGCTTTCTTGTCAGCTTTCTTCTCGTCGGCTTTCTTGTCAGCTTTCTTGTCAGCTTTCTTGTCAGCTTTCTTGTCGGCTTTCTTGTCGTCGGCTTTCTTTTCTACTTTCTTGTCTTCAGCTTTCTTTTCTACTTTTTTGTCAGCTTTGGGATCAGCTTTTTTGTCAGCGCTGTAGCCCATCATTGTCAGACCAAATACCATAGCGATAGCAACTGCAAGAATCTTTTTCATGTTTGATTTCTCCTGTAAAATTGTATTTTCCCGGAACCAAATTTTATTGCAGTATTTAATGCAACTATATTATATGACATAGCTGTTACAAAATGCGGCCATTTTTATAGAAAAAATGTTACCAAAAGATAAAATTTCAGGCTTTTACAGGCAATTTTCAGCGGAATTATACCGTTATATTTACAAATTGGCACGCAATAAAGACGCCACAGAGGACCTTTTACAGGAAACCTTTGAAAAATTTATAGCCTACACGGCTGAAAAAGAGATCCAGGATGAAAAAATCCGCGCTTTTTTATATAAAACAGCCCATAATCTCTCCATTAATTACCTTATAAAACAAAACAGAACCCATCCGGGTGAACTTCAGGACATGGAGGAAAACCTCAGGACCGAGGACAGGCACCTCGATCGACTTGTCCTGGATGACCTTAACCGTGCAATCTACAGGATCCTGGAATCAACGGATCCGGAATCGCGGTCCATCTTCATAATGCACAAGGAAGATGGCATGACCTACGAGGAAGTGGCGGCCGCCCTTTCAATCTCCGCGCGGACGGTGCGGAGAAGGATAAAAAATGTCCTTGACCTTCTCTATGCTGAGTTAAAAAAAGATGGTTTTTTGACATAATTTTGTCCAAAACACAGGGGCCGATTGTTATACTATATGAGGACGTTATCATGAATGGCCATGTGACAAAAACAATTCTGATCGGCTACATTCAGAAAACATTGAATGAGCGAAAGGTCATGGCCGTCAGAAATCATCTCGAAACGTGCGATAGCTGCCGGAAAAACCTCGCCATTTTTGCCAAGGCCCTTTCTCCATCAGGTGAAAAAAAGATAAAGCCGGCCAGGTCGGTCCTTGCGGGCGTTCTTGATTATTACGACAATTACGACAGCAGCCGCGCGGTACCGGCGCCGGTTCCGCGCAAGCTCCAACTCAGATACGCGGTCATCGCCCTCGGCGCCGCCTGCGCCTGCGTCCTCATCTTTGCCCTGCATACCCGCCTGCAGTATGAGAGCGCCCCGATATACGCTTCCAAGGTGAAAGGCACGGTCAGGGCTGATACACACATCCTCCGCAAGGGGCAGGAGGTCAGGCCGGGGGTCCTTCTCACGACCGGGGACGATTCAAAGCTGGCCATCATGTATGGAAAGATAATGAAGCTCATCGCCGGCCCCCAATCCCGGATATCCATCACGAAGTCCCATATCGACAAGAAAAGCGGCAAGATCTATATCGAGATGGTCATAGACAAAGGCTCCATCTTTGCCGAGACAGTCAAGGGATGGAAGCTCCAGTATACCCTCATAACGCCCCACGGTAAGGTGTCATCGGCGGGATCACGGCTGGCCATGAGGGTCGAGCCGCAAAAGACCAGGGTCATGGTAAAAGACGGCTCCGCCAGCATTTCCTCCAACAGGGGACATTCAATCGACTCCGAGGAGGGAAGCGGATATTCCATAACCGACAAGGAAGTAACGTCGGCCATGGATTCGACCGATGACGAGGCCGATGAGAACGGCACCCTCTACGATGAAACGGTGCGAGACCTCCTTGGCGACGACAGCGATGACGGCGATTCGATAATCCAGTAAAGGGCCCGCCCGGGCCGGACAACATGGTCTTTGCTCACAACCTTATCCGTCATTAAATCCTCACCAGATTACCCCGTGGCCCGATTTGTGCTTTAAAAAAATATTTCTGTTTTTTCATTCAAAAAACTTGATTAATCGACCAATGCTTTTTATATTAATTACAGACGTTCAGCCTGTCACTAAAGAATCAGCACCGCAAGTGCGATCTTAAGCTTGATTAAAGCAGATGTGATAAAAGCTGAAGAATATGGGTTCAAGGAACATCTATGATCAACGGTTCGTAGGAAGCCACCCGGGAGGGTGGCTTCCGCTATTAATGGCTGTTGCCGCAATCGAAAAAAAATAACCCGGGGTACCCAACTGCCCCGGGCTTCTGTTAACGGTCGTGCTGCAGATGTTACACTCAAACATGATAATGCAATCTCAGGGATTGCATTTCACATCCCCCCGCGTAACATTTAAAGAATTAGTTCCAGAACTCCTCCTTTATAAGTATAAGAATTCTCCTTTTGATCTTACTTTTTAAGAATAAATCAAGTTCATTTTTTTGTCAATACCCGGGGGAATGAACCGCACTTTTAGGGAATGAACCACACCCTAACCTGTTTGACAAAACAATATATATGGATACTATTGTCGTTATCTATTTCTGTAACCGATATACATAGACACAACCGGGCATCAAATGGGCACTACCTGCGTGTTAACGATCAACGAGACCCTTTTCAATAACGGGTCGATCATGTTATGCCGCGCCGTCAGGACCGATGACAATACGTCCGTGCTGGTCAAGATCGCGCCGGAACAATCCGTGGAGAACGCCTCAGAGCTCCTCGAAAAGGAAAAAGCGACCATTGACGGCCTCACCTGTGGCGGCATCATACGGGCGCTTCAGGTCATGCGCTATAACCGGAACCCGGCCCTGGTGCTGGAGGATTTTCCCGGCAGGCCCCTGGCGCTTTCGGGCCGGCTGGGATGGCCCGGCATAAGCGGCTTTCTCTCCCTCGCCCTGGGCCTCGCGGAGATCCTGGCCGGCATCCACGAACAGCATCTCATTCACAACAACATCAGCCCCTGGTCGATATTCGTTACCGACGACCGTGCCGGCGGCGGGAACGGCTCCATGGCCGCCATAACGGGCTTCGAGCGCGCCTCGGGCATATCGGCCATGGCGGAAGCGGGATCGTTCCTCGATCATCGGCCGCTGCAGTGGCTGTCCTATATCTCGCCCGAAATGACCGGCAAGGTGAACCGCGCCCCTGACCGCAGGTCGGACCTCTATTCTTTGGGCGCGGTCCTCTATGAGGCTGCGACCGGCGCGCCCCCCTTCAACGGGGACAATCCGACCGACATCATCTACGCGCACCTGACGGAAAAACCCGCTCCTCCACGACGGTTGAACGGAGAGATTCCGCCCGTTATTTCGAACATCATCATGAGGCTCCTCGGCAAGAATCCCGAGGAGCGTTACCAGAGCGCCCGCAGCCTCGGGGAAGACCTGAAAAAATGCCTGGCCATGGTTGAAAAATCCGGCAGGCTCAGGTCCTTTCCCCTGGGCCGCAGCGACAGGAGCGGACGCCTGGTCATCCCCGACCGTCTCTATGACAGGGAACAGGACCTCGCGGCCCTGTCAGCCGCATACGGCGCGGCTGAAAAGGGCGCCAACGTCCTGGTCATGGTTTCCGGCGACACCGGCGCTGGTAAAACGGCCCTGGTGAGGGAATTCCGAAAAACCCTTATAGCGGACAACTGCTTTTTCTGTCAGGGCAAGTTCGACCAGTACCGCAGGGACATACCCTTCAGCGCCTTTACCGGGGCCTTCGGCGGCCTGGCGCGCCAACTGCTGAAGCTCAAAGACAGCGAGATAGGGTCCTGGAAGACAAGGATCGGCGAGGCCCTGAGCCCCAACACGAAGCTCATCATGGACCTGGTGCCGGAGCTCCAGATGATCATCGGGACAGCCGACCCGGTTCCGGCCGCGGACCCGGTATCGGCCATGAACCGACTGCACCGGTACCTGGAGAAATTCGCCCGGGTCTTCGCTTCAGAAGGGAATAGCCTCGTTATCTTCCTGGACGACCTCCACTGGGCCGACCCGGCGAGCCTGGAGTTCCTCAAGGCCCTGGCATCGAGCGGGGAGACGGGGAACCTCTGCGTCATCGGCGCCTACAGAAGCGGCGAGACCGGTCCGGAACACCCCCTGACCGCCGCCATCGCCGCCCTCTCCCCCGGTAAAGAGATTATCCATATCGACCTCGGGCCGATCAAGCGGTCAGCCGCGGCCCTGATGATCGGGGACATGTTCACCGCATCCCCGGTAAAGGCCGCGCCCCTGGCGGAGCTGGTCCATGAGAAAACCATGGGGAACCCCTTTTACATCCATGAATTTCTTCTGGGCATAGCACGGGAGCCCCTGGTGCGCCGCGCATCGCGGAGGGGATGGACCTGGGACCTGGAAAGCATACGGCAGCTGCCGTCCACGGATAATGTCATCGATTTTCTCACGGCGAAGATAAACGGCCTCCCCGCGGACCAGCGGGAGCTCCTGATGATAGCCTCCTGCATCGGCTCGACCTTCAGCGGCGACGTTCTCACCTGCGCCCGGGGGATGCGGGCCACCTCGATGGAGCCGGCCCTGGCCGCCCTCATCGACGAAGGGCTGGTCGTACCGGAAGGATTTTCGTTCCGCTTCGTCCATGACCGGGTCCAGGAGGCGGCCCGGCGGATGATGACGAGCAAAGACCGGGCGGCCGTCCACTACCGCATCGCCATCATGGTCTTCGCAAACGCCCTGCCGGAGGGATTGACGGACAACATCTTCGCCATTGCGGACCAGTATAACGGGGCCTCCGAGATACTGGACGAAGAAGAGCGGGCCAACGTGGCGGACCTTAACTACCTCGCCGGCAGGAAGGCGAAGATGATGGGCGCCTTTGAAACGGCCCTTCCCTATTTCAGGACCGCCTATTATCATCTCTATTCCCTTCAGGGATCGGCGAAAAATATATGGGAACGCCATCATCATTTGGCCTACTGCGTGCACCTGGAGCTGGCCGATTCCGAATTCCTCAACCACAATTACGACCGGGTCGAACCGATCATTGAGAAGGCGGTCGCCTACACCGGCGATGAAATTGAAACGGCAAATCTTAAAAACATCCTCGTTGTCATGTATACGACCCAGTTCACCAGGCACAGGGAGGCACTGGACATAGGTTTGGAAATCCTCCGGACCCTTGGCATTGATATAAACACGACAAATCCGGATGAACAGCGAAAGGAATTACAAGCCGTAGTCAAGAAAGGCCTGTACCGTAAAGAGATATCGTCCCTGATGGGACTCCCTCCCATGAAGGACCTGAAGATGAGAACCGCGATGCGGATCCTCAGTGATTTATTATTACCCGCTCACTACAGTAATTCGTCAATAAACGATCTTCTTATCATGACCATGATCAGAATCTCCCTGGAATCCGGCAACGCCCCTGAATCAGTACCGGGATACCTTCACTATGGCAGGATCCTGAATGATCAGATGCCCCATACAAACGTGGGCTATCAATTCGGCCGCCTTGCCATGGACCTTGCCGAAACGCTTGGGTCCAAATCGTCTATCTGCGAAACATGCCTCATCTTCGCCAACTTCATAGCTCCCTTTCATCTCTCACTAAAAGACACAGAATTCATAAACATGAAAGGGATAAAGGCAGGAATCGAATCTGGCAACCTGAAGCACACCGGCGACCTCTATTCCCATATTGTCGGCAATGATTATTACCAAGGAAAAAAACTCGACACCGTTCAACAATCGGTCTTATCTACCCGTGGTTATCTTAAAAAAATCGATGACAGGCTCACCCTGTATATAACCGAGTCCCTACTTGTGTCAGTTATATTCCTTAAAGAAGATTCAGAGGGAGGCCTCGGGATATATAACAAAAAAACATATGATCTGGCGAATCAATGGCCCACTGACACCATTCCGTTCCCTCTTAATTATTTACAAGCCATCGAAGGGGGGGCGCGTTTCATCCTCGGAGAATACGATACAGCTTATCGCCTCCTGAAGCAGGCTAAAGAAATTATCCATATTTTCAAGGGGCTGTACATAATACCGGAAATCTATTATTACATGACACTGTCCATGGCGGCTCTTTATCCATCGTCCACGGAGAGCGACAAGGAGTTGTACGCCTCGGCCATGACGCAACACAGGGACTTCATGAAAATTCTCTCCGGCCAATGCCCGGAAAATTTTAAACATAAGTACCTCCTGATGGACGCCGAGATTTCCCGGATCGTGGACAACGTCCCGGACGCCATGGCCCTGTACGACCGCGCCATAGAGGCGGCCCGCGACAACGGCTTCGTCCAGGACGAGGCCATCGCCAGCGAGCTGGCCGGGAAGTTCTGGCTCGGCCGGGGAAAGGCGGACTTCGCCGGCATATATCTCCTGAAGGCCCGGGACGCCTATAAAAAATGGGGCGCCGAGCGCAAGGTCCGGGACCTTGAACGTCGCTATGCCGACATCCTGATGGTACGCCGGGCCCCCGTCATCGGCAGGCAAATCGGCGACCGCGCCCTCCCCGCAGATACCCTTCTTGATATATCCCGCCAGATCATGGGGGAGATCCGCATCGATCGCCTCCTGGAAACCATCATGACCGCGGCGGTGAAATACGTTTCCGCCCAGAAGGTGGCCATCCTCATGGAGCGGCGGGGGTGCCTTCTCATCGAGGGAGAGATCGAGCCGGCGAAGAACCGCCTCGAGCTCCTTCGCGCCGAACCCCTCTGCGAAGAAACGCTGCCCCTGTCCGTCATCCACTACGTGTGGCGGACCGGCGAGGCCATCTCCCTCAACGACGCCCGCGGGTCCGACGCCTTCGGCGCCGATCCGTACCTGGCCGAACGACGGCCGAAATCGATCCTCTGCTTCAAGGTGGGGAACCTGGGAAAGACGTCCGCCATCATCTACATGGAGAACAGCATCACCGCCGACACCTTCGCGTCGGTGAGCCCCGAGATACTGCTCTTCCTCGCCTCCGAGATCGGCATCGCCCTGGAAAACGCGCGGCTCTACCGCGAGCAGGAGGAGTCGATCCGGCTCAGGGACAACATCCTGCGCCAGTACGAGGACGCCCGCTACAAGAACCTGCAGGAGCGCATGCGTCCCCACTTCATCTACAACGCCATCCACACCATACACGGTTTGCTGCAGATAGACCCGGCCGTCGCGGACAGGGCCCTGGTCAACTTCGCGGAGATCTGCCGCTATTTCACCGACCGCTCCTTCGACACCCTGGTGCCCTTCCAGGACGAGTGGCGCTTCACGGAGCACTACCTGGAGTTCGAGCGGATCAGGCTGGAGGACAGGTTCTCCTTCTCCCTGAGCGCGCCGCCGAAACTCGGCCCGCTGATGGTGCCGCCCCTCATCATCCAGCCCCTGGTCGGGAACTGCATCAAGCACGGGTTCCGGAAGAAAAGGGACTCCTGCCGCATCGACGTGCGGGCCGCGCTGGAGCGGGACATGCTGAAGATTGAGATCACCGACAACGGCGAAGGACTTACCGCTCCCGACCCCTACGGCCGGACGCTGGGCAACATCCGCGACCGCCTGCGGTTCCACTCCGCCGATTCGGACCTTGTCATCGAGAACGTCAAGGACGGCGCCAGGGCCACCATCATGTACGCGCTTAAGAAGGAGCTGCGCCATGGATAGCAAGAAAGCCATACGGGTATTCATCGCGGAGGACGAGCCGTATCCCCGTAAGCTCCTCCTGCGCTACATAGAGGAGCGGTCCGAGCTGAAGTTCGAGGATTTCGCCGAAACCGGAGATGAGGCCCTTGACAAGATCAACGCCGGCGCCTACGACCTGCTTTTCATCGACATCAACATGCCGGTGTTGTCCGGCATTGAGGTGGTGGAGCGTCTCACCCGCCTTCCCTATGTCATTTTCACCACCGCCTACGACCAGTACGCCATAAAGGCCTTCGAGCTGGGCGCCATCGATTATATCCTCAAGCCCTTCGACAGGGAGCGCTTCAACAAGGCCGTGGACCGGGCCCTCTCCATGATCGGGAAGCCCTCTTCAGGGCAAAGACCCATGGGCGCCCTCGGGCTCTCCTGCAGGGACGACCGCAACCATCACATCATTCCCTTTGACGAAATCATCTACCTGGAGTCGCAGGCGAAGCACACGGTGGTCCATACAACCGCAAAAGACCTCAGGATCCACAGCCTCTTAAAGGATATCGCCGGCAGGCTGCCGGTGAAGAACTTCAAGCGCGTTCACAAGCAGTACATAGCCAATTTCGATTATGTTTCCCACGTGAAATACTACAGCGGCGGCCAATACGTCATCTTCCTCGACGACGATGAAAAAACCACCATCCCCATGGGACGCAAGTACTACGAGGACCTCAAAGACATTGTTTCGTGACGATCGCGGTCACCGGTTTCAGGTTACGGCCCGAAGATGCCCCCGGAGTCAATGTTCTTGACTAATTAATGCGGATATGCTAGCATTGGTATGGTTAAAACATACAACGAGGGGGGCATGAAACAGCCATGGAAACCATGTTGAAGCCATTGAATACGAAAGACGGCCTGGCGCCGGGAACGATCGTCCGACGCATCGGCAACGGCAAAGACCAGCAGGGAAGCTTCCTCGAATTCGACGATACCTACAACATGATCCTCGCCAACATCATAGACATGCAGTCGGGCCATCTCGTGGCCAGCGAGGCGGTCCTGAAGCCCCAGCAGAACGATAAGCTTTATTACTATGCGTCATCGTTCGGCGACAGCCCTCACTCCGACAAGGCCGTGAAGATCATCACGGACTGGCCCCTGTACAAGAAGCATCCGGACCTGCAGGACCAGATCATGAACTTCATCAGCCTCTGCTACACCCCGGACCAGATAATCGACATGTCGAAGAACGACGCGCTGCACCTGCTGTTCATCCCGGTACAGGAGAAGTTCCGTATCGGAAGGTTCAGCGAGCGGAGAAGCCTGGAGCGGGTGTGCAACGACGTGTTCATGCTGTGGCTCGAATCCGTGAAACCCGGAAAGCACATTACCTACCTGGCGCGGATCGTTCATCAGAATGACCAGGGGGCGCTCTTTTATTCCAAAGGCACCATCGCCCATGACAAGACCGCCGCGCAGCTCCGGAAGGAAATCTACAAGTTCGACCCGACCCACGGCGGCCATATCAAGGCCGACGGGCTGAAAGGCTCCCGGCGGCATTTCCTGGTCGACGCCGGCTCAAAGTACATGGGGCTGGGCGTCAAGACACCCCTCCACGTCAGCGAAGTCGTCGTTAACGCGCTCCGTGAGACCTACCAGGAATTTGAATTTACCCCGGTTGAGGGACAGGGCGCCCTGAAATAGCAAACAATCCCCGGAGGACGTGAACGCCTCATGGATGAACTATTAAAACCGCTGACAGAATCGACGAAACTGGAGCCGGGGACGGTGATCCGGCGCATCGGCAACGGCAAGGACCAGCAGGGAAGCTTCCTTGAATTCGACGACGAGGGAAATTACATTCTCATCAACATTATCGACATGAAGAGCGGCACACTGGCGGCCAGCGAAGGCGTCCTGAAGCCGAAGGAAGGGGACGCGCTTTATTACTATTCCTCCTCCTTCGCGACAAGCCCGGACGCGGCCAAGGCCCTCAGGATCATCAAGGAGTGGCCCCTCTTCAAGGACAACGCCAAGCTACAGCAGCAGATACTCAGTTTCGCCACCCTCTCCTATGTGCCGGAGCAGATCATTGAAATGTCGAAGAACGACACCCTGACGCACCTGTTCATTCCCATCCAGGAGCGTTTCCGCATAGGACGGTTCCACGAGCGGCGGAACCCGGAACGGCTGTGCAACGAAACCTTTCTGCAATGGCTCCAGACGCTTCAAAGGGGAAACCATATCACCTACCTGGCGCTGATCATGCAGCAGAAGCACCACATTCCCCGCTTCTACTCGATCGGGACCAGGCCCCACGAGGAGACCGCCAAGCTCCTCATGGACGAGCCCTTCAATTTCAGTCCCACCAACGGCGGCCATATAAAAGCGATGGGCCTCAAGGACGGTAAAAAGCATTTTATTGTCGACGCCGGATCGACCTACTTCGGGCGCGGCGTGAAAACGCCCCTCCACGTGAGCGAGTCTGTTGTGGCGGGCCTCAAGAAAGTGTATCCCGACTTCGAATTCACCCCGCTGGCCGGCCGCGGCGCCTTCGGTACCCAGCAGAGCTACTGACCGCTCCGGCAGACCGGAGCGGCCTGCCCCGCAGCTTCGGTGATAAGAATCATCCATCCAATCATTCCGTCGGCCGCGGCACCTCGTCGGCTGCCTGTATCCCCGCGGCCACTTCGGGTATGATCCCCATCTGGCGGTAAATGGGCCGCACGATCTTTCTGAGGGAAGGAAGCCGGAGGGCGAAGACAATGCCCCCCAGGATGCACAGCACGCCTCCGCCGAGGACCGTGTCGGGCGCCCCGACGGCCGCGGACACGGACCCGGCAATGATGCTTCCCAGGGGCGCCGCGCCCATGACCGCCATCACGTAAATGCTCATGACCCTGCCACGCTTGTCCTCGTCAACGATGGTCTGCACCATGGTGTTGCAGGAGGCCATGGTGGTGATCATGGCGAAGCCCGTCAGCACCAGTATGCAAAATGACAGGGCCACCGAGCGGGAGAAGGAAAACCCGATGAGGGTGACGCCAAACATCACCAGGGACACGCTGATGACGCGACCCAGCCCCAGGACGCTCTTCCGCATGGCCAGGAAGACCACCCCGGAGAGAGCGCCGGCGCCCGTCGCCGCCACCAGGAATCCGTAGGTATGGGAATCTCCCCGGAGCACCGTGCCGGCGAAAATGGGTAGTATCACCGGGAACGCCATGGCGACCAGGCTGATAAGGGACACCGTGGCAATGAGGTCGCGGATGGGCCGGAAGCCGAAGGAATAGGCGACGCCTTCCCTCATCTGGAACAGGAGCCCGGCGCCGGGCCTGACAGGCCGCCGCGCCGTCATGTTCATCATAAGGTAGGCCGCCAGCGCGGCCACATAGCTCGCCCCGTTCAGGGCGAAGCAGATCCCTTCCCCGGCCCAGGCCACCAGGATGCCGGCGACGGCCGGTCCGAGAAGGCGAGAGCCGTTGAATATGCCGGAATTCAGGGCTATGGCATTCCCCAGATCCGCCCGGTCATCGATCATTTCCACGACAAAGGCCTGGCGCGAGGGCATCTCAAAGGCGTTGGCCACGCCGAGGAGCAGGGCAAGGAGGGCGATCTCCCAGATCCGGATGACGCCGGCGATAGTCAGGGCGGCCAATGCGAAGGCCTGCGCCATGGCGACGACCTGCACCGCGATTAGGATGGAGCGCCGGTGCACCCGGTCCCCCAGGACCCCGGCAATGGGCGAGAGCAGAAGGATGGGCACCTGGCCGGCAAAGGCGACAAGGCCCAGCATGAACTCGGAATGGGTCATGCGGTACACCAGCCAGCTCGTCGCGACGGACTGCATCCAGGTGCCGACCAGCGACAGGCCCTGGCCGAAAAAAAAGAGCCGGTAATTCCGGTGCCGCAGCGAGCGCAGGGCATGGCTGATTCTATTGGCTGATATTTGATTGGAGGCGTTCATGTAAGTGTACATGCCGGCAGTGGCCGTATAATCATGACGAAGGGCAATGCGGGGAAAGAGGTCAAGAATTATTTAAAAGGTAAATCCAATCTTCCGGTCTTCTGTTTCTTCTTCTTTTAATAACTGCCTGATCGCCACAAAAACAATTCTGAACTGACCGTCATACTTTCGTTCCATTTCATCGATTCTCTTCATAAGTGTTTCATTGGATGATATTATTCTCCGAAGATTGGCAAATATCCTCTTTATTTGAATATTTACATGAACAGCCCGTTGCGATTGCAATACACTCGAAAGCATAGCCACGCCAAGCTCGGTAAAGACCATCGGCTGATACTTGGAATGTTTACCTTGTTTTAAGGAGCCAAATTGGCACCTTATAAACTCACGGTATTCCTCATAATTCAGTTTGAACATGAAATCATCGGGAAATCGATCGATATTTCTGCCAACCTGCCGTTTCAATTGTTTTGTTTCTACACCATACAACATTGCCAGATCGTTATCAAACATCACCTTGATCCCTCTAACGATATATATTTTATCAACAATCTGTTTCTCAGTCATGACATCCATATCTTCCGCCTCCGATAAAAAAGCACTTTGATAGAATATACGAATGACACTGCCTGAATATTAAAATTTTTTGGGGATTATGATGGAATTAAATTCCGCTAAAAGCAGACCTGGAGGCCGGGGAATTTTTCCGTGAGGGCCTGCTGTATGGCGTCGCGCAGTTCATCGTCCGTTACCGGGTCCACGGCGCTGACAGGATCGCCATTGTCATCGACACGGAACCGCCACAGCGCGACAAAGCCGGGGACCTGGATATAGCGGAGGGTGCCGACGCCCACGCAGGAGCTGCCCACCAGGGCGTCGCCGACAACGAACAGGAACTGCCGCCCTTTACAGGTCAACGTCCCCTCCTCCACGACGGTGCAGGACCAGGGAGCGGTCATCATTTCCTCACCGGTTTTCCTGTGTATGAATTCTTTCATGTCATTCCGACGAGCGCTGTATGATACGGCGGCCCCGGACAGCATCCCTGCCGATGGCGAAATTGTGCTTGATAGGCGGAGCATTTCAATCAAAATATCGTCCATGCTTCAATTTCTGAAAATTTTTTGCGCGATTATCATGGCCGCCGGCGTTATGACCTGCAGCTCCAGCGGCGCCCCAACCCGGGCGGCGGCGCCGGCCCGGGCCCTGTGGGAAGGAACATGGTCGAGCTCCGGAGGCGGCAAAGCCGCGGGCGCGGTATCGGCCCTGTTCCCCGATCCTCTGCCGAAACAGGGCTCCTTCACGGTGGAAGCGACCATTTCATACGGCGAAGGTCCCCGCCGTATCGAGAAAAAGGTCACCACCACTATTACAGCCGCCTCCGCGGCCGTGACCGGGGATCCGCAATTCAAGGGCGTCATTGTCGAAGAGGGCGGGACCATCACCTATACGGCGCGGTCCGGCGAAGATCTCACGGAGCTCAACGGCGAATACGAATCGGTGAAACCGGATGACCGGGGCACTTTTCACTTAAGGAAAACAACGAAGGCTCCCTGATAACCCGGGCGGCCCATGATTTGCTCTTGACACGCCGTACCGGAACTGGTAGCCTACCAGGCCATGGCATGGAATTCCTTACCGGCTGTTCCGGTATCGAGAACCGCCCATGGCCGCTGTGAACAATTTATGATGACCTATCGCCTCAAACAATACTATGCCCGCCTCACGCCGGTGGATGTCCTCGTGTCCGCCTTTTGCGGCGCCATGCTCCTCCTGGTGGCCCTGCGGATCAGGGAGGGTGGCCGGACCGCAGTGGTCCTGATGCTGAATTATTCCGCGGTCCTTCTGACATCCGCGGTCATAGCGCCCCTGACGGACCGCATCCGGCACCCCCTGGTGCGGAATCCCCTGGTGCGGTGGCTCAGGCACATCTACCCGCTGTTCCTGCTGGGACCGTTTTTCCGGTGGACATACCCGATCGGGAAATTCTACTTTCCCGTACCCTTTGACGACTTCCTGCTGCGGGCGGACATGGCCCTCTTCGGTTTCCATGTCGCCCGCGACCTTGTGCACCGGTGGGGTGACCGGTACTGGCTCACCGAATGGATGAACTTTTCCTATCTCTCCTATTACTGGGTCACCCTGTACCTGCCCCTCTACCTCTATTTTTCGAAACGACAGAAGGAATTCATGTACGTCATGTTCAACGCGGGCCTGGTCATTTACGCCTGCTTTATCATCCAGGCCATTTTTCCCGCCCAGGGCCCGGTACATTACGATCCCGCAACGTGCGGTTACCTCGAGGCCGGACCGGTCTCCTGGTTTGCCCGTGAATTTCTCGCCAGAGCGGACATTCCCGGCGGCGCCATGCCCTCCGGCCACATTGCCGGGACCGTGGCTATCTTCATATTCGCGTGGCGTTACGCCCGCAGGGCCTTCTGGGCCACGTCGCCGATCGTGGTCAGCCTCTGCATATCCACCGTGTACGGCCGGTACCACTACGCGGTAGACGCCGTAGCGGGGATACTGATCGCGGTGGCCGGCGTATATATGTTCGGGCCCCGGATCTACGCGCTGCTCTTCACGCGCCTTGACCGGGAACAGGAAGAACCGGACAACGCGGCCGAAATCCCCGCCTGAAGGGATAGCGCTTTTTTACAGAAAAACCCGCCCGCACTGCCGGAAACGAATCGCACTATTTTGGACCGGCAAGAAAAAAATGCTGGTACTGCAGGAAAAAAGACACCATCATTGACGGAGAACGTGATAATTATGACCGGTCCCGATTCCTTACTCAAATTCAGCATCAAGGCGAACTGGGCGCCCATTCACATCAACAAGAAGCTGCTCGCCGGACGCATCATGCCTCTTCACCGGATGGAGGAGCGCCTGTTCAACAAGATCGACAGCAGGGGGCAGAACCATCTCCAGGAGTTCTATTACAGCCGCTATGGCCTTCATTGCGAACCGGAGGACAAGCGCCTGACGGCGATGGATTTCCTGAAAAAGAACCATTTCGTCTGCAACGCCATCGTGATCAGCCACGACAAGACCCTTCTCCTCCTGGGGTACAACATTTTCAACTACCGCTTCACCACCACGCACCCGCGTTCAGGCATATACATCGACTACTTCACGTCCCTGCCGCTGAATTATCCCGACAATATCAAGCCTGCCTATTTCGGCAAATTTAAAGGGGACGACACCTTCTACCGCGTCCGCGGCGTGGCCCGGGCCACCATAGCCATGGCGTGCTGCTTCGCCATCGACATGCACCCGAACGAAAAGCCCGAAACCGTCGCGGTGGACCTCACCGCGCGGTCCGACGAAGCCCTCATAAATGATCTGTACATAAAAAAATACGGCTTCGAGTTTCACAAGGGAAAGCGGGGAAAGGACAACGAGCTGTTCCTGACGTTCCAGAAAGCCAGGAAGTACCTCAAGGAGTACGAGGACGAATATAAGAAGCTGGAGCGCCCCGAGGGGAACGGCCTTACCTACAAGGACCCCTTCAAGTACTGATCCCGCCGGGCCGGGCGAAGAGGCCGCGCGCCGTCTCACGTCATCGAGCTCAGGTTGACATTCAATTCATTGATCGACTTCACGAGGCCGTCCGCTGTCCCTGAAAGATCTTCCGATCCCGAGGCGAGATGCTGTGTCGACTCATTGATGATCGACAACGACTTCGTGATCTCGTTGATGGCCAGTTTCAATTCCTCCATGGACATCTTCAGCTCGTTGGATCCCCCGAGGACGCTTTCCGCGTTCCGCTGCATGTTCCGGTTGATCTCCAGGTCCCTCTCGGATAGGCCGGCGACCTCATTGATGATGTCGCCGAAGCGCTCCCCTATTTGCGCGATGCTCTCCGCCACGTTCGCCACGTTCCCCAGGGAATCGCTCGTCACCTTGAGCTCTGTGTTCGTTTCCCCCACAAGCCTGGTGATCTCCTTGGCGTTCACCAGGGTCTTTTCCGCGAGCTTGCCGATCTCCTCTGCGACTACGGCGAAGCCCTTGCCGTACTCGCCGGCCCGGGCCGCCTCGATGGAGGCATTGAGTGACAGGAGGTTGATCTGGTCCGATATGTCATTGATCAGGTTCGTGGCCTCGAAGACCATGCCGCTGGACACGAGGGCCTTCTCCATGGAACTCCGGCACGTGGCCACCTCCTCCCCGGAATCGCCGATGCGCGCGTTGAGCTCGCTCTTGATGCTCATGGCGGAGGTCATCTTGTTGGCGCTTTCGCTCACCAGGTCGAACATCGCCTTGAGATTTTCGATGAACTCACCGGTCCTCTGCTGCTGCTGCTTCGCCATGGACGCGGAGGACTCGGCGCTGGCCGCGATCTCTTCAATGGAGGAGGTGATCTCCTCGACGCTGGAGGCCTGGGACTGGGCATCCTCGGAAAAGGACGCCGCGCCGTTGAAGATATTTCCGGATATCAACTTCAACTGTGCCGACACCGCGGCGCATGTTTCCACCATGCTGTTGATTTTCCCCAGCTGCTCCTCCGCCGCGGCGTTCTTTTTCTCTATCTCCCTGATGTTCGCCGTGACGATCGAGAGAAGCAGGAAGCAGAGGGATGACATGAAGAGGACGACAATGACGAAGTTGACGACCGACGTCACGACCTTGTCCTGTTCTATCAGCGCGCCGGCGGTCAGGACGACGAAGACCCCGGCTGCTATAATGAGAGCCGTGCCGATAACCAGGGAAAGCTTGTTCCCGTACAGGGTTATCATCACGATGAACATGATGAGGTAGAGCAGGTAGATGTATTTGCCCACACCCGTGGGCACCCGGTAGGCCTGGAGCACCACGACGGCAAAGGGGATGAACACGCCCAGATTCGACGCGAGCTTGTACAGACCTTTCTTCAGAATGACCATGCAGAAGATGAAGGATAGCGCAATGATCCCCATTGTGACATTATAGACCGTGCCCGCGACCTCGGGGGTCACGATATTGGTGGCCGTTGCGGCAACAACAATGAGCGCGAGGCCCGCCACCTCGAACCAGAGAAAGACCTTGGCCTTTTGCTGGGCCATGAAGGAGCTTGTCGAGTAGGCGCTCAGAAAGTAGTAATAGAAGGAATCAGGTTTTTTTCCCATAGGCCCTCGCTTTATATTATGGTGAAATGCATGCTTACGCTAATTCGAAAGGGCATCGGTATCTATCATCAATAATATATAACTATTTTATTCTTGACCACATAATATTCAAAGCACACAACAGCGACATAAATATACAGGATTTTACATAACTCGCCGGACACCGGCCATCGACGAAACAGGCCTTTATCCGCAAAGGAGGACCGACATGGATCGCAAAGCCTTTCAGGATTTCTACCCGGACCACTTCAGCCACTGTTACGGCTGCGGCCGTCTCAATGACCATGGTTTAAAGATCAAGAGCCACTGGGACGGGGACGAGAGCGTGTGCACGATCTGTCCGGAGCCGTACCATATAGGCATGAAGGGATTCGTCTATGGCGGCCTCATCGCGTCGATCATCGACTGCCACAGCACGGGGACAGCTGCAGCTGCCGCGTACCGCCGGGAAGGGCGGGAAATGGGCACGGAACCTCCCCTGCGGTTCGTCACCGGGTCGCTCCACGTGGATTACCTGAAGCCCACTCCCATCGAGGGGCCCCTGGAGCTCCGCTCACGGGTAACAGAGATCAAGGAGCGGAAGGTCGTGGTGGAGACGGACCTGTCGGTGGGCGGCATCGTCTGCGCCAGGGGCACCGTCGTGGCCGTGAAGATCCCTGACTCCATGATTCCGAAGGAGTAGCCGGGTCTTAGAATTCAGTATACTTTTTGCTGCTGTTGTAGCTTTTTTCCACTGGATATTTCTTCTCGTTCACCTGGAGCTTCTCCCGTACCGCTGTCGAAAGGTTGATGCCTGCCGCCTCTGCCAGGTACAGCAGAAACACGAATACGTCCGCGAGCTCCTCCTCTATTTTTTTCCGCTCTCCGGCAGTTCCGACCATGGCTTCGATCTCAGCCGGAGTCTTCCAGAGAAAGAGCTCTTGCAGCTCCGCCGCCTCCACCGAAAGGCCCATGGAAAGGTTCTTGATGTCGTGGAACTGCTTCCAGTTCCGCCGGTCTCGGAATTCTATTACGGATTTTTTCAAATCTTCGATTGTGGTGGTGTTGTCCATGGCGTCCTCCGGTGCGGTGGTATCTGTTGTAGTGCCCCGCAGCGGGGCGTCAAGAAATAATGGACTTTATTATTGTGCCCCTATCCGGGGCAGGACCACATCCGAGGGTGAGGATGCGTATCCTCGCCCTCGAATGGTTTCCCATTCATCCCGGCAGCTCAGGCTCCACGATGCTGCCTGTTTTTTGCCCTGAACCAGGGCGGGGGCTTTGACCGTGAGACGGTCTGCGGTTTTACGAGGAGGAAGGCCTCCCCGGCCTCCCTCCTCGTGCTCCTCCCACCGGGTCGCTCAAACGCCGCGACGGGCTTCGGGTGAACTCGTCGAACCGGCTTCGCCGGATTCGACTCAGACATCCACCCTTGTTAGGTTTGTCCGCCTGTCGGCGGACGTTTTGAGGCCTGGTTGGTTTCAGGTTGCTGGTTTATGGGGAATCGACTGAAGGTGTGATCGTCCTGGCAAAGATGATTGCAATAATGTCTTTTACGCCTTTCGCTCCGGAAGGGCGCCGGCTTCTTTTCGCCATCCGTGGCGAAGCCGGCATTGCGACATCCGTGTCGGGAACCTCCTGGGGCATCCTCGCGACGCCGGGCCTCGTGCCCGGCGATCTGATTACAGATCAAATAACACACTATAAATGGTATTTAACCGGAATTATTGTTGATTAATTAATAAGGTATAGAACCATTACGCCATCATCCTGCCGGGGAACACAGTCATGGACATGAAAAGCGGAAAGCTGCTTGTGGAGCAGAAGGTTGAGGATTTCCACAAAAACGAAAAGATGTACCTGGACAAATCATTTCAGGAGACTGAGGCGCGCAACCGTTTCATAGATCCCCTCTTCATGGCCCTTGGATGGGAATTCGACCAGACCGGAATTCAACGGCGCCACTGGGATGTGCACCGTGAGTTTTCACAGCGAGACAATTCAAGCACAAAAAAACCTGATTATGCATTCAGGATTAACGGCAAGGTAAAATTCTTTGTCGAAGCCAAAGCTCCCTGGGTGCCTCTCACAGAAAAAGGGCCGGTTTTCCAGGCCAAGCGATATGCCTTTTCAACCGGCGGTAAAACGCCGATCGTGGTTCTCACCGATTTTCAGGAATTCCGGGTCTTCAACAGTATGGCGCGTCCGATTTTTGACAATCCGTTGCAGGGGCTCATAAAAGATTATGATTTTAAGTACACGGACTTCCCTGACAAATGGGACCGCCTCTACGGAATGTTCTCTAAAGAAGCGGTCCTTGAAGGAAGCCTTGACCTTCTTGCTGGAAAAATTTCCAAGAGCACCAAATCACTTGATACGGAATTCCTTGCTGATATAACCCAATACAGGGAAACACTGGCAAAAAATATCGCTTTGCGGAATAAAGCCCTGTCTGTAGACGAAATCAATGAAGCTGTACAGCGAATACTCGATCGTCTGATATTTATAAGAAACATCGAGGACCGGGGCATAGAGGAAGAAGGCCTGCTCATGCGCATGGCCGAAACAAAAGATGATGATGCGGTATATAAATCCCTGATACCCGTGTTCCAGCGTCTTGACGGAGCTTACAACGGCCTCCTGTTTAAAAAACATTTCAGCGAAGACCTTGCCATCGACGGAAAAGCCATAAAGGGCATCGTCAAGAGCCTCTGCTGGCCGGAATCGCCCTTCCAGTTCGATATCATAGAGCCGGAAATTCTGGGCCGCATTTATGAAAAGTTTCTCGGCTCAAAGATACGCCTCACCGGCGAGCACCGGGCCAAGGTTGAGGAGAAGCCGGAAGTGCGCAAGGCCGGCGGCGTATACTACACGCCGGAATACATCGTCCGATATATCGTCGAAAACACCGTCGGCGAAGCCGTTAAGGGGCTTTCGCCTGAGCAAATCGGCAAGATCAAAATACTCGACCCGGCGTGCGGGTCCGGAAGCTTTCTTATCGGCGCCCTTGACTATCTGATCGAATACCACCGCCACTGGTACAGTGAACACAGGGCCGAGAAGAAATACAAGGACCACTGGTATGAAACGCCCGAAGGCGAAGTGAATCTCACCATCCAGAAAAAAAGGGAAATTCTCACCGGCAATATATATGGCGTGGACATAGACCGTGAGGCAACGGAAGTTGCAATCATGAGCCTCTACCTGAAACTTCTTGAAGAGGGTTTCGACAAGGGCGAGGCGCAGCTCTTCGTGGGAACCCTCCTGCCGGACATGACGAAGAACATCCGGTGCGGCAACAGCCTGATCGGAAGCGACTACTACGATGGCAGGGACCTGAAGCTCTTCAGCGACGAGGAATTCAAAAGCGTGAACGCCTTCGACTGGGCCGATAAAAATGGGTTTCCGGAAGTCATGAAAAGCGGCGGCTTTGATTGCGTTATCGGGAACCCGCCGTACGTTCGCCAGGAGATGATTTCGGATTATAAAGAGTATTTCCAGAGCCATTTCAAGGCCTATCATGGTGTGGCGGACCTATACGCCTATTTTATAGAAAAAGGTGTATCTCTATTGAAACCCGGCGGCCGCTTCTCATATATCGTGGCGAACAAGTGGATGCGCGCCAACTACGGCGGACCTTTGAGGGAGTTACTGCTGAAATCAGGCATAGCCGAAATCATAGACTTCGGCGACCTGCCGGTGTTCCAGGACGCCACCACCTATCCATGCATTATCACCGTTGCCAAAGGAAAAACCGGCGGATTTGACGCCGCTAAAGTCGGGGACCTTGATTTCATCGATCTCAGGACTTATCTTGACGGGAAGCGCTTCGCTGTTTCAACGTCAGGCCTCAACAACGAAGGATGGTCACTCTCGGATGAAAAAACAGCGAATCTGCTGGAAAAGATAAAGAGCAAGGGCGTTCCACTGGGGGAATATGTCGGCGGGAAGATTTATTATGGAATCAAGACCGGACTTAATGAAGCATTTGTTATAGATGCGGAAACAAGGGAAAGGCTCATCAAGGAAGACCCTAAAAGCGCTGAGATCATCAAACCCTTTCTTGCCGGTCGGGACATCAAACGATATGAAACGCCGGTGGCTGATAAGTACTTAATATTCACCCGCCGTGGCATCAAGATTAATGATTATCCTGCGATAAAAGAATATTTAAGCCAATATAAAAAACAACTTGAACCAGGGACTGGGAGAAAACCGGGGAGTTATCAATGGTATGAAATTCAGGATACTGTTGCATATTATGAGGAATTTGAAAAGCCGAAAATAATTGTACCAGCAATTGTACAAAATGCATCATATTTAATAGATAATAATTCAAATTACTCAAATGACAAGACAACAATTATTAGACCAAATGATAAATCTTCATTAGATAATGAAATAAAATTTTTATTCTTACTCGTGGCGATACTAAATTCAAAAGTATCTGATTATATTATTTATTCGATTGCCTCAACCAAGCAGGGTGGTTATTATGAATATAAACCGATGTATATATCACAAATTCCCATTCCACTTGAAAATGTTTCCAATGATAAAAAACAACAATTAGCGTCTTTAACGTTACAGATGATCGAGACTAAAAAAGAGAAGTTACAATCTCAATCTGAATTAGCATTATCAGCTATAAGAAAAAAAGCCGATCTTATCGACCGCCAGATAGACGCCCTGGTCTACGAACTGTATGGCCTCACGGAGGAGGAGATAAAAATCGTGGAAAATATGTGTAAATAATTTTATATTATGCAAACTCATTCGTTAAGCTATAGAACAACCGTTAGAACTACTCAGAATATATAAAAAAGGATTATTCTCATGATTGAACCTTTGAAAATCGGATTATATATTTTATTGCTAATTCCGGGATTCATATTCGTTCAAACAAGAGAACACCATTTGCTAAGAGAAAAAATCCCTCAATTTGAAAAAACATTAAATATAATCTTATGGAGCGCCATTATCTGGGTGATCGCTATAGCGATACCCTGTATTCCATTGGCAAATTCCGAGAGGGTAATAATACTGAATACTCTTAATGATTTATTTGCGGATAAAAAATTTGATGAATTGCATCTTAGAATATTTAAAATAAAGCAATCGGTGATAATTTATTTTCTCGTTGTGTGTTTATGGACATTTGCATTATCAAATCTATTTGGGATACTGCGAAAATGGAAATACTACAATGGAATTATTAAATGGTTTACGGGTCGTGATTGGTATCCATCAGTTGCGTTTAGATTTTTTAACGAAAATATGAACAAAGCGGTGGAAGTAAAATCCGGGAATAATAGATTTTTAGGCATTTTATATAGCGCTCCAGATACAGTAGACGATAAATACATTATTATTACAAAACCATACGTTATTCATAGCGGTAGAAATAAAAAACTTGAAGAATTAACTATTGTTGATTATATTATTATAAGAATTAATGAAATTGACGAAATTAAAGCCTACGATAAAAGTATATTGAAAATTAATTCTTGAGGATCGAAATGACTAACAAAAAATTCAATCGTTTGGATGAATCCTTTTCCGGAGATAGCTTACAAAAGGCATTTACCGGCAATACTACTACGTCCATTGATCCTTCTAAATTAACAGTTACACAAAGTGGAATTGTTCAGTCATCCACCGGAACTGTTAATATATTAAAACCTAAAAAAAATTCCTCAAATAAATCATAACAAGTCGACCTTCGCCTCTGTCCCCTATTTGTCTAATACAAGCCTGAATCGAGTTACTAATATTCAATGTCGCACCGGTGCGACATTTGCCCCGCCGGATAACGTATAGTATCTTTCGCACATTTTTCATGCAATAAAAAAGTCCTCTAACTGACGAAAATTAAATTACCACATTTAAAACAGTCAGGAGGAGGACTTTTATGAAAGCTGATAAGATTATC